>NZ_JBMHHY010000034.1:0-122189 GCF_049739465.1 Embleya sp. AB8 | reverse complement strand
CTCGAACAACTCCCACAACTCGTCCGGCACCAACCGCTCCACAAGCGTCACCGCATCAGACTACCGATCAATCCAAATGAGACGACTTCTTAGGCTTGGTGATCTTCCAGACTGTTCCTATCGAACGCCTGCCGCAAGATCGGCGCGCGCGGGAATGCGGAGGACGTCTACGGGGCGGGCGCAGGAGCGCCGAGGCTTGGGCCCGTACGAGGGAGCTGAGTACCTACGCATCCACCCCAGCGGTCTCAGTTGCGGTCTCATTCGTGGGCGTTCAGTGGCGTTCAGCGTGGCCCGGTCGGGGCGGTTCCGGGCAGGTGGGGAGTCCTCTGACCTGCGGCGGACGCCGACGAGCAGACCTCGAAAGCGTGTGATGGTGCAAGCTATCCGTGGGTTCAAATCCCACCGCTACCGCTCTTGCAGGACGAAGGCACCATCCGGATTCCGGATGGTGCCTTCGTCGTTTCCCGGAGTTCTCGGGGCCCGGGGCTGCCGCCCCTCGCGGGGCGGCAGCGGGTGGGTCAGCAGCCCGGTGGGCGGGTGGGCGGCGGGGGCGGCGGCGGGGACAGGATCGCGGCGACCGCTTCGGGGGTGGCCAGGTCGGTCCAGGCCTCGCCGATCACCAGGTCGACCGAGGCGTCGGTGCGCTGGTCCTCCTTTTCGGTGCTCGCCGCCACCTGCGCGGCGACCACCTTCGCCGGCGTGCTGCCGGGGAAGCCGTGGCGGATCTCGGCCGTGGCCGGGATCTGCTGGTTGAGCGGGTCGTTGGTGATCTTGCCGATGGTGAAGCCGCGGGCCTTGAGCGCGTCGGCGACGGTCTTGGCCAGGCCGGTGCGCTTGGTGGCGTTGTAGACGTTCAAGGTGATCGTCTTGGGCTCGGGCAGCGGTGCGGCCGGCGTGGCCGGCGGTGCCGACGCGCTGGGCGAGGGGCAGGCCGCGGCCTTGCTCCCGTTGTCGGACGTGAAGTGGTACACGCCCCAGCCGGCCGTGGCCAGCACGACCAGCCCGACCACGATCGCGATGACGACGGGCGCGCGTCGCCGGCGCCGCGTCATGCGCGGATACAGCTTGCCAGTGATCTTGTACTGGCCTCCCATGCCGCGGGGAGTGAGCATGCTCATCGATGTGCCCCCGTCCTCGTCCTGCACGGCATGGCCGTGGTCCCGGTCGCCATGCAGTCGAGGTTAGCGCCGACGTGGCGGCTTGCGTATCGGGGCACGGCCGTACTCGTGACGACCACCTGAACGGGCCGCCGGGGTTGCGTGCTCAGCCGAGTTCGAGCACGCGCGCGTGCAATACCTGGCGCTGCTGGAGCGCGGCCCGGACCGCGCGATGCAGGCCATCCTCCAGGTATAGGTCGCCCTGCCATTTCACGACGTGCGCGAAGAGGTCGCCGTAGAAGGTCGAGTCCTCGGCGAGCAGCGTGTCGAGGTCGAGTTGCCGCTTCGTCGTGATGAGTTGGTCCAGACGCACGGGCCGCGGGGCGATGTCGGCCCATTGGCGGGCACCCGACCTCCCGTGGTCCGGGTACGGTTTGCCGTCACCGATCCGCTTGAAGATCACAGGCTCAGCCTACCGGGATCGAGGTCCCCGAAACCCCCACCCGGCGCCGATGCGAGGGACCGGGCGCGCGGAACACGCCGGCTCGGATGGCCGATCCGGCCGGGCAATCGGGATATTTCTTGCGCTATCGGTGTATTCGCTCTGCGCATCCCGGCGAGATCCCGGCGGACGGAGGAGCGGATGAGCGAGCAGGACGACCCGATCGCGACCATCGCGGCCGGGTACGCCGTCACCGGACCCGCCCTGGAACTGGGCGCGGCCGTGGTCGAGGGGACCGCCTGTCCCCAGGCGGGAGTCCGGGTTCCGCTCGCGGTGCTCAACCGGCACGGCCTGGTCGCGGGGGCGACCGGCACCGGCAAGACCAAGACGTTGCAACTGATCGCGGAACAACTGTCCGCGCAGGGCGTCCCGGTCTTCCTCGCCGACGTCAAGGGCGACCTGTCCGGCATCTCCGCGCCGGGCGAGCCGGGCGAACGGGTCGCCGCGCGGGCGGCCGAGGTCGGTCAGGACTGGCAACCCGCCGGGTGTCCGGTCGAGTTCTACGCGCTCGGCGGGATCGGTACGGGGGTGCCGATCCGGGCCACGATCACCGACTTCGGACCGACGCTGCTCGCAAAGGTGCTGGACCTGAACGATACGCAGGAGTCCTCGCTCGGCCTGATCTTCCACTTCGCCGACGAACGCGGCCTGGAACTGGTCGATCTGAAGGACCTGCGCGCGGTCATCCAATATCTGACGGACGATCAGGGCAAGGCCGAGCTCAAGAAGATCGGCGGGTTGTCCGCGGCCACCGCCGGGGTGATCCTGCGCGCGCTGATCACGTTGGAGAACAACGGCGGCGGGGCGTTCTTCGGCGAGCCGAACTTCGACACCGCCGATCTGCTGCGCACCACCCCCGGCGGGCACGGTCTGGTCTCGGTGCTCGAACTCGCGGCCGTGCAGGACAAGCCGCAGCTGTTCTCCACGTTCTTGATGTGGCTGCTGGCCGACCTGTTCCACGATCTGCCCGAGGTCGGCGACCTGGATCGGCCGCGCCTGGTGTTCTTCTTCGACGAGGCGCACCTGTTGTTCACCGGTGCCTCGAAGGCGTTCCTGACCGCGATCACCCAGACGGTGCGACTGATCCGGTCGAAGGGCGTCGGGATCTTCTTCGTCACCCAAACGCCGCGGGACGTGCCCGCCGACGTGCTTTCCCAGTTGGGCAATCGGGTCCAGCACGCGTTGCGGGCATTCACGCCGGAGGACGCCAAGGCGCTCAAGGCCACCGTGTCCACCTTCCCGCGCTCGGCCTACGACCTGGATCAGGTGCTCACCCAGGCCGGTACGGGCGAGGCGGTGGTGACCGTGCTGAGCGAGAAGGGCGCGCCGACGCCGGTGGCCTGGACCCGGCTGCGGGCGCCGACTTCGTTGATGGCGCCGATCCCGGCGGAGGCGATGCGGGCGGCGGTGGCCGGGTCGGCGCTGTTCGCCAAGTACGGCACGGCGGTCGATCGTGAGTCGGCGTTCGAGAAGCTGACGGCCGCGCAGGCGCAGCCGGCCGTACCGGATGCGGCGGTTCCCGAAGCCGAGAAAGCCGGGAAAGCCGAGAAACCAGAGAAGGCCGAGAAGACGCCGCCCGGGGTGGTCGAGCAGGTGATGGGCAATACGGCGGTGAAGTCGATGTTGCGCTCGATGGGCACCCAACTCGGCCGGGAGATCAGCCGCAGTCTGTTCGGCACCGCCCGGCGCAAGCGCTGACGGGCGGGCCGAGCAGGGGTGGCCGGCCTCAGCGGCGCGGCATCTTGGCGAACGCCTCGATCCAGAAGCGTTGTTTGTCCACCGACTGGCCGACCAGATAGCTCGAACGCAGCTTGGGCGGCAGGCCGGCGAGCAACTGCGCGACGGTGTCCAGGTGTTCGCGCAGCTGGGACAACTCGGCGTTGGCCAGCACCTGGTGCACGATGTCGGTGTCGTCGGTGCCCTCGCCGGATTCCTCGTGGGCCGCCGCCAACCGGCGCACCCACTCGTCGAGGTTGGCCGAGATGTCGCCCAGGCCGGTGGCCGGGTTCTCGGCGAAGCGGGCCTCGAGGGCGTTGAGCGGAACCGGCGCGTATTCGCCGTCGCCGAGATAGACCTTGGCCATCTCCAGCGGCAGGTCGCGGTTGTGCAGCTTGATCAGCCGCTCCAGGGTGCGCTTGGTGATCCAGTCGCGGCCCTCGTCGTCGATGTCGTTCTTCCACCACTCCAGGACGGTCTCGGCGACCGGGCCGTACGTGGCGATCAGCCACTCGTTCGCCGGGATGTCCTCGGGGCGGATGGTCAGCGACGCGGTGAAGCGGGTGGCCTGCGCGATGTTGTTGCGCGAGACGAGCATCTTGCGGCCCAGGTGGTACGGCGGGTTCTGCAGCGCGATCTGGGCGCGCAGGCCGGGTATCGGGCGGCCCGCGATCGACCACTCCTGGGTGATCTCCATCAGCTTGGCGAAGGTCGACTTGTCCTTGGGCCGGTTGTACTCGTCCCAGACGATCACCTTCGCGCCGGGATCGGTGAACTTGGCCGCGAGCAGGTTCTCCAGCGAGCCGTCCGGGGTGGGCACGGGGGCGCACAGGTCCTCGACGTTGGTCACCGGCAGGGAGAAGTAGAGCGGGTCGTGGCCGAGTTCGGCGCGCACCACTTCGCGCACCACCTCCGTCTTGCCGCACCCGGGCGGGCCCTGGACCAGCACCGACCAGCGGCGGCGGATCGCCTCGCGGACGATCCGGCGGACCGCGTCCGGTGTCTGGTCGGGGTTGCGCACGCCCAGACCCTCGGCGATCCGGTCGAGCACCTCGTCGGTGCGGTCCGGGCCGGGGGAGCCGTCCTTCTTGGTCTCGGTCAGCGCGAGCCGCTCGCCGTTGACCAGCGGCAGTCCCCACACCAGCGGGAAACCCGCCAGCGCGCAGTCGATCACGTGCTCGAGGGTGCGCGGGGACACCAGTTGGCGCAGCGCCGGGGACAGGCTCGTCCAGACCTGGAACACCGGGCTCAGGTCGGTGCCCGCGAAGCGCTCGGCGAGCTTGAACCGCCACGCGGTGTCGGTCGCGGTGATCTTGACGGTGACCATCCGGTCCAGGATGGCCAGGTCGGTGCGCCGCGTCGCGGTCTCGGCCAGCGACTCGTTGTCGGTCAGGAAGACGCCCACGCAGCCCAGTTCGCGCAGATCGTGCTCGCCGAGCGTCCAGTTGCAGGCGATCTGCATCAGCTGCGACTGGATCGTCTCGCCCGCCTGCAACGCGTCGTCGATCAGCAGCACGAACCGTTTGCCGGGCCGCAGTTGACGCATGATCAGCTGACGCAGCACCAGTTCGCCGGTGCGCGCGTCCCGGACGGGCGCGTTGATCAGCAGGTCGTCGGGGGTGAGGTTGGCGGCGGGTACGAAGACCAGGACGGTGTCCTCGTGCCGCTCGGGGATGTGGCTGAAGAAGGTCGCCGTCTTGCCGATGCCGTGCTCGCCGAAGATCTGGCCGGTCTGGCCGAGGTCGATCATCGCGTCGATGAACTCCTCCAGCTTGGACACGCCCTTCCAGCCCTTGGGGCGTTCGGGGTAGGTGGCGGTGACCTTCCACTTGGGCTCGGCCGCGGGGCGGCCGGCGCGCGTGGTGTCAGCGGTGATCGTCATGGTTCCTTCCGGGTGCTGCCGCACGGCGTGCTGCGGAGGGCTCTTCGGCCGGGTTCTGTCCGGCGGACCGGACCTGGGCGCGTCGGCATGGACCGAGCCCCGATCAGTGGTCGCCGGTGACGACGCGGTGGCAGTCCATCGGCGGGTGATGCCGCTCCGGCCAGTCGTCCCCGCCCTCGGTGATCAGCCAGATCCACTTGTCCGGGTCGGCGGGCGTGATCGGCGGTGCGTAGCCGTCGGTGAGCATGACCACCGCCTCGACCGATTCGTCGAAGCGGCCGGATCCCTCGATCTCCAGGCGGCCCTCGACGTAGTCGGCCACGTTCTGGAAGTCGGTGCCGCCGCCGCCGAGTACCCGCTCGCCCGGCTTGAACGGCATCACCATGCCGTCGAAGCTGAGCCAGTGCGTCTCGACGCCGTCGGCCTTGCCGACCAGTTCGGTCAGCCAGCTCACCACCTGATCGGGCATCGACCCCGAGGTGTCGTAGGCGATCACCACCACCTTGGTCCGCTCCAGGCCGCGCCGGGCGAGCATCGGGTCGTGGCCGAGCGCGGCGAGCAGCGCGCCGCGCTTCTTCGGATAGACCAGCCGCTCACCCTCGCGCAGCTTGGACGCGAGCACGTCCACCAGCCACTGCTGCCACCACTGGACCCGGCGGGTGCGCTGGGTCTCGCCGCGCAGGAAGCCCGCGCCCAGATCGCCCCACAGCCTGGTCGCGCGGTCGGTGGCGCCGTCGGTGCGCGCGAGCAGGTCGAGCAGCTCCTGGCGGGCCAGCCGTTCGCCCCGGCGGGCTGCGAGCAGCACGCTGCGCAGCACCTCGGAGGCCACCCGGTCGACGGTTTCGCCGTCCATCCCGTCGTGGTTGCCGGTGCCGTCGCCCAGGATGACGTGGACGCACAGCGGGGGCGGGATCGGCGGGTGCTTCATCCGCTTGAGCTCGGCGTAGACGGTCGAGTCGGTGTCCACGAACTCGTCGTAGGTCAGTGGTGCCAGGCCCTGGGCCCGGAGGTCGTCGAGGTAGGCCTGGTGGATCACGCGCGGGTCGATGCCGGTGGCGTCCTCGACCTGTGCGCCGGTGTCCGGGTCGGTGCGGTGCAGGATCGGCAGCGTCGTGCGGCCCAGGCGGGTCATCGCGACGTGGTTGATGGTCACCTCGGCGGCGAGTGTGAACACCGGGTCGGCGCGCAGTTCGGCCTCGGCGAACAGGTGCCGCTGGATCAGGTGTCGGGCCTCGTGGAAGAGGACGAACTTGACTCCGTCCAGGCCCAGATCGCAGAAGAACCGCGGGTTGTAGAGCAGCAGGCAGGTGCCGTCGCCGGAGGCCAGCACGGCCGCCGTGTCGATCGCGGTGGTCGGGATGTGGTGGTGGCACTTGGTGTACAACCACGAGGCGATCACCGACAGTTCCATGCCGAAGTCGAGCAGCGCCTCTTCCTTGAGTTTGCGCGCCCGGGCGATCACCTCGTCGTCGGCCGGTCGCCAGGCCTCCAGCGCCCGACGGTCGGTCAGACTCACGACGGGCGCCTGCGGGGCACGTTCGCCATACGCCACGTTCGTCACCTCCCCTCGGTGTCCCTCGATGATCCCAGTGCGGACCGACACCCGCTCGGGTGGTCCCGGTCGCCGTCCCCGGGTGCGCCGGCCGGGACCAAGGGGCGGACGCGCGGCGGATCCTGACGGTGCGTCGGGTCCTCATTGTCCGCCGGGGCGGGTTCGTGGGTCAGCGGGTTTTCCCGGGTTCGGGTGGGCGGGGCGGTTCGTGGGGCCGGCGGGGTGTCGTTCGTGGTGGTGGTGAACTCGCGTACGCGGTCGACGAACTCGCTCCGGTCGCCGGTCTCCCCGGTGGACGCGGGCCCGCCGACCGGTTCGTGCGGGGTGCTGCGGCCGTGTTGGTCGGGAGGAGGTGGCCGGGAGCGTCGGAAAGACCGGCGACGGGCGTCGGCCGCGGCGGCGTACGTCCCGGGTGGGGCGTACGCCGCCGGGCGTCGGGTCAGCGGGCGAACAGTTCAGCGGGCGAACAGTGCGTTCAGGTCGCCGTAGGGGATCGTGTCGGTGAGTCCGGTGTAGGTGCCGCTCTCGTACAGCTCCCGTGCCGCGCGGCGGACCACCGCGTAGGCGGCCTCGGCGACGGCCGAGCCCAGGCTGACCCGGGCCACGCCGAGTTTGCCGAGTTCGGCGACGCTGGGCGCGCCGGGGCCGACCAGCACGTTGAGCGGCGCGGTCAGCGCCTCGGCCAGCGCGGCCACGGTGGTTGGGTCGGTGACGCCGGGGACGAAGACGCCGTCGGCGCCGGCCGCGAGGTAGGCCGCCGCCCGGTCGAGCGTGGTGCGCAGTCGGTCGGCGGGGTCGCCGACGCCGCGGAGATAGGTGTCCACCCGGGCGTTGATGAACAGCGGGACGTCCCCGGCGGCGGCCCGGGCGGCGGCGATGCGCTCGCTCTGCTCGGCGACCGGGCGCAGTGGGGTCGAGCCGCCGTGCGAGGCGTCCTCGAGGTTGACGCCGACGGCGCCGGCGGCCAGTACGCCGCGAATGGTCTCGGCGACTCCGTCCGGGTCCGCGCCGAATCCGCTCTCGATGTCGGCGGTGACCGGGACGTCGACGGCGGCCACCACGCGGGCGATCAGTTCCAGGGCCCGAGCGCGGCCCAGTCGATCGCCGTCGGCCGCGCCGAGGCCCCAGGCGACGCCGGCGCTGGTGGTGGCCACCGCCGGCGCGCCGGCCTCGGCGACGAGGCGGGCGCCGGCGGCGTCCCAGACGTTGGCGAGGGCGAGGGGCGCGGTACTGGTGTGCAGCGCCCGGAAGGTGAGGGCGGTATCCCGCAGGTTGGTCATGGGCCCACTCCACCATCCCGCCCCCCGATCCGGCCGGCGGTTTTGCGCCGGCGTCCCCGTGACCTCGGTCAGGGGTGGTCGATCCGGGCGCAGAGGTCGTCGATGCTGCCGTGCAACATGGTCAGCGTCTTGACGCCGGCGGCGCTGATGTCCACGGTGTACGCGCCGTCGATGGTGTAGAGGCCGCGGGCCACGTTGCCGCCGTTCGGACCGAAGCCGGCGAGGATGGGACCGAGGACGAACCACAGGTGGGACCCGTCGGGGCGGGACTCGACGACCGCACTGCCGCCGGCGTCCGCGTCGAAGTGCGCGCCGGTCGTGGTATCGGTGAGTCGGATGACCAGCGGACCCCGGTAGGCGACCCATTTCGGGCTGCCGTCGGGATAGGTCTCCAGTACCCGCTGCTCGACCTCGTCCCGGATCGCCTCGCCGTGCACGGGAAAGTCGCAGCGGGTGCCGGCCGGGTAGTCGAGCGGCGGTGTCGGCACGGGCTCCCACCGGCCCCCGGGGTCGCCGGCGGTGGGCGGGGGTGTGCCGGCCGAGGCGGCCGGTGCGGCGCCGAGCAGGGTGGCAACCGCGGTCAGCGCGACGAGGGTTCGGCGCGTTCGGCGCATGGGGTCTCCTTGCCGAGACGGTGACGGTGCGCGGGGTCGGTGGCCCCACATTCGGCTTGTTGCCCGCCGCCGACCGGATTCTCACCACGGGAGGGCCGGCGGTGACGGAGTGGTGGTTGCCCGCGCCGACACCGCCGTTCGACTACCCGGCCGGCCGGTGCCGCGCGGGTGCGATTGCGGGGCACTGTGTACGGCGGGAGGGTGGAGAGGTAAGCCCTGCGGCGTTCGGTGAGCCGGCAGGCCGCAGCGTCGTCGGGCCATCGGCGCACGATTGCCTACCGAGGGTCGGCCGGGGGGCCGAGCGGGTTCGCGGTCCGCGTCCCGTCTGCTCGTTTGCTCGTTTGCTCGGCTGCTCGGCTGGGAGAGATGGTCATGGACGGCACTACGCTCGAAGCCATGCGGACCACGTTGCGTGGTCCGGTGATCGCGCCGCAGGACCCGGAATACGACTCGGCGCGGAAGATCTACAACGCGATGATCGATCGCCGTCCCGCCGCCATCGTGCGCTGTACGGATACGGCGGATGTGTTGGCCGCGGTCGACTTCGTCCGCGACCACGAACTCGAACTCGCGGTCCGGGCCGGCGGACACAGCGGCGCGGGCCTGTGCGAGGTGGACGGCGCGGTGACCCTGGACCTGTCGCCGATGCGCTGGGTACGGGTGGACCCCGCGGCCCGGACGGCCCGGGTCGGCGGCGGCACGCTGCTCGCCGATCTGGACCACGCCACGCACGCCTTCGGCCTGGCCACCCCGGCCGGAATCATGTCGACGACGGGCGTCGGCGGGCTCACCCTGGGCGGTGGCCACGGCCATCTGACCCGCAGGTACGGCCTGACCATCGACAACCTGGTGGCGGCCGACGTGGTGCTCGCCGACGGTACCTTCCGCACCGCGACCGAGACCGAACACCCGGACCTGTTCTGGGCGTTGCGCGGCGGTGGCGGCAACTTCGGGGTGGTCACCTCGTTCCGCTTCCGGTTGCATCCGGTGGACACCGTGGTCCTGGGGATCACCCTGTGGCCGGTCGACCACACGCGCGACGTGCTGCGCTGGTACCGCGACTTCCTGCCGCGCGCGAGCGAGGATCTGAACGGCTTCTTCGCGGTGCTCGAGGTGCCGCCCGGTCCGCCGTTCCCGGAGGAGATCCACGGCCACCGGATGTGCGGCGTCGTCTGGTGCGGGACCGGCGACCCGGACGGGGCCGACCGGGCGCTCGCGGCGGTGCGCGAACCGGGCCCGCCGGCCTTCCACTTCACCACACCGATGCCCTATCCGGCGGTCCAGTCGATGTTCGACGAACTGATTCCCACCGGCCTCCAGTGGTACTGGCGCGGCGACTTCTTCGCGGAGATCTCCGACGCCGCGATCGACGTGCACGCCAAGTACGCGGAGAATCTGCCCACTTCGCTGTCGACGATGCACCTCTACCCGATCGACGGCGCCGCGCACCGGGTCGCCCCGGACGCCACCGCGTGGGGTTATCGGGACGCCATGTGGTCCGGGGTGATCGGCGGCATCGACCCCGATCCGGCCAATGCGGAGGTGATCCGGCAGTGGTGCGTGGACTACTGGCAGGACCTGCACCCACACTCGATGGGCGGCGCGTACGTCAACTTCATCGGCGCGGGTGAGGGCCACGAGCGGGTCGAGGCCACGTATCGCGACCACTACGCGCGGCTCGCGGAGATCAAGCGGACGTACGACCCGACGAATCTCTTCCACGCCAACCAGAACATCGTGCCGGCCGGGTAGGTCCAGTCCCTGTTCGTGTGTTCCTGTGTTCCTGTTCCTGTTCCTGTTCCTGTGTTCCTGTTCCCGACCGCGGTCGGGCCGGTTCGGGACGGTGTTCGCGGTCTGGGGGTTTGCCCTACCCTCGGGACCCGGGGCGCCGGCCGGCGGTGGTCGGCCGGTGGTCGGAGGATGTGGGCGTGACCGATACGACAGCGCCGACCCCCTCTACTCCGCCCGTGCCGCCCGTTCCGCCTGTTCCGACTGCTTCGATTTCTCCGATTTCTCCGACTCCTCCAGCCGAGAGCACGCGTGGCGTCGGTGGGTTCGGACGCCGACTCGGCTATCTGCTCGCGGGATTGCCGCTGGGGCTGGCCGCGTTCGTGGTCGCGGTGATCGGGTTGGCGGCGGGCACGGCGACCTTCGTACTGCTGCTCGGGGTGCCGCTCCTGGTCGGCACACTGGCCGCGGCGCGCGGCTTCGCCGCGGTGGAGCGCCGGCGGGTGGTGGCCGTCACGGGGCGGGAGCTGCCGCCGTACGCGTACCGGCAGCCGGCGGGTGACGGGTTCAAGGGGTGGTTGGCCGCACTGCGCGAGCCGCAGTCCTGGCGCGATCTGATCCACATGGTGGTGTCCTTCCCGGTCCGGGTGGCGAGCTTCTGCCTGGCGCTGACCTGGACCGTCGGCGGCCTCGGCGAACTGCTCTACGCCGCGTGGTCGTGGCCGATCCCGCGCGACCGGGGCAAGGAGGGCCTGCTGGATCTGATGTTCGGCATTTCCTCGCGCGCGGCCGAGATCGGCTTCAACACGGGTATCGGGGTGGTGCTGCTGGCCACCGCGCCGCCGCTGCTGCGCGCCCTGGTGGCGGCGCAGGCGGCGCTGGCCCGGGCGCTGTTGACCAACGAGACGAGTGCGCTGCAGGTACGGGCCGAACAACTCGCGCGGGGGCGGCGCGGCGCGGTGGCCGCCGAGGCGCAGACGTTGCGCCGGTTGGAACGGGATCTGCACGACGGGCCGCAGCAGCGGTTGGTACGCCTGACCATGGACCTGGAGACGGTGGCGCGCCGGCTCGACGACGACCCGGAACGGGCCCGGCCGCTGGTCGCCGAGATGATCTCGCAGAGCCACGAGGCGCTGACCGAACTGCGCGCGTTGTCCCGGGGGATCGCGCCGCCGATCCTGGCCGACCGGGGGCTGGCGCCGGCGCTGAGCGCGGCGGCGGCGCGGTGTCCGGTCCCGGTCGCGCTGAGCGCCGAGTCGGTCGAGGGTCGGCGGTTCGCCCCGGCGGTGGAGAACACCGCCTACTTCGTGGTCACCGAGGCGCTGACCAATGTGGCCAAGCACGCGCGGGCCGCGCACTGTTCGGTGCTGGTGACGGTGGACGAGCAGACGTTGTTCGTCACCGTGCGGGACGACGGTCGCGGCGGGGCGCACCCGGGCAAGGGACACGGTCTGGCCGGGCTGATCGACCGATTGGCCGCGGTCGAGGGGCGGTTGACGGTGGTCAGTCCGGAGGGTGGGCCGACTACGCTCACCGCGGAAGTCCCGTTGAGCGGAGTGGGGGAGCACTGATGCGGGTGGGGTCGGCCTGATGCGCGTGGTGTTGGCCGAGGACTCGATGTTGCTGCGGGAGGGCCTGGTCCGGCTGTTGGAGGAGACCGGCGCGGAGGTGGTCGCCGCGGTCGGCGACGGGTCGGCGCTGGTCGCCGCGGTCGCCGAACACCGGCCCGATGTCGCGGTGGTCGACGTCCGGATGCCGCCGACGTTCACCGACGAGGGGCTGCGGGCGGCGCTGCGGATCCGGCGGGAGGTGGCGCCGGGCACCGCGATCCTGGTGTTGTCCCAGTACGTCGAGGAGTCCTACGCGGGCGACCTGCTCGCCGACGGCGGCGGCGTCGGCTACCTGCTCAAGGACCGGGTGTCCCGACTCGACGAACTCTCCGACGCGTTGACCCGAGTGGCCGCGGGCGGCACGGTCCTGGACTCGGAGGTGGTCTCCGCCCTGTTCGCCCGGCGACACCGCAACGACCCACTGGGCGCGCTGACCCCACGGGAACGGGAGGTCCTGGGCCTGATGGCCGAGGGACGGCGCAACAGCGCGATCGGACGAAGCCTGGGCCTGAGCGCGGGGACGGTGGAAAAACACATCTCGGCAATCTTCGACAAACTGGCGCTCCCCCCATCATCCGACGACCACAGGCGGGTGCTGGCGGTTCTGGCTTGGCTGCGCGGGTAACTTGGCTGCGCGGGTAATCGGCGACTTCGGTCGCTGACGACTGCCCGCTGCCCGCCGAAGAGCACACCGCGCCGGCTGGCTTGTTTCGACCGCCGAGACCGGGGCGCCGGTGGGGAAGTGCCAACCTCCGTTTTGCCCGCGTTCGTTCTGCTGTTCTGCTGTTCAGCCGTTCATGGCCGGTCAGGCAACACCGTCCATCCGGGCCCGCGTCTCGCTCGACAGCGCAAGTAGGGCCGCCTGGGACGGTGAACCCGGCTCGGCTGCGTACAGCAGCAGCGTCAACTCATCGTCCGACGGCGGCAGTCGCATTGCCTGGAAGTGCAACTCCAGTAGCCCGTACCGCGGGTGCCTGACGTACTTAATGCCGTGCGACTTCTCCTCGACCACCTGCGAATTCCACAACCGGGTGAACTCCGGGCTGCGCTCCAAGAGTTCGCCGACCACCTCGCAGAGTCGCACGCTGTCCGGGGTACGGCCGGCCTCGGCGCGCAGTACGGCGACGACCTCGCGGCGGATCTGCGCCGCTCCCGGGTGGATGGCCTCCGCGTCCGGGTGGAGGAACACGCTTCTGGCGATGTTGCGTTCTTCCGGCGGCAATTGTGCGAAGTCGAGCCCCAAGAGCTCCGCCGGTCGATTCCATGCCAAAACGTCCATGGCGCGCCCGTGGACCACGGCTGCCACACCGTCCATCGCGTCGAGCACGACCTGCAGACCGGGCCGCACGACCTGCGATTCTTCCGGGGCCGGCCGCCGGCCACCGCCGCCGCGTGCCGCCCGGTGGGCCACGTTCCGCAGGTACGTGTGCTCGGTTGTGGTCAACCGCAGCCCGCGGGCGAGGGCATCCAGTACCTCCGGTGAGACGTTCCCGCCGCGGCCCTGCTCGATGCGCGTGTAGTACTCCACGCTGATCCCCGCCAACCGGGCCGCCTCCTCGCGGCGCAGCCCGTGCACCCGGCGCCGTGTCCCGCCGGGCGGTAGTCCGAGTTCGGCCGGGTCGAGGGCCGCCCGGCGGGCCTTCAGGAACGCATTGATATCCGGTTCGGCACGCACCGGGCCATTCTCCGGTATGTCCGATCCAGCCAGGCCCTGCGGGTACCAGGCCTCGCCGGGCCTGGTTGGGGTCCGGCCCGGCAGGCAGGGTCGATTCCGACAGCCGGCGACTACACGGAGACAGGGACCAGTCATGAACCGCAGGATCCTCGGCGGCACCGGCATATCCGTCAGCGAATACACCCTCGGCGCGATGATGCTCGGCGCGTGGGGTACCAAGGACCATGACGAGGCCGTCCGCATCGTGCGTACCGCCCTGGACGCGGGCATCAACACCATCGACACCGCCGACATGTACTCCGACGGCGAGTCCGAGGTGATCGTCGGGAAGGCCCTCAAAGGCCGTCGGGACGATGTCGTCCTCGCCACCAAGTTCCACAACCCGATGGGTCCGGACGCCAACCAGCGCGGCAACTCCCGCCGCTGGATCGTCCGCGCGGTCGAGGACAGCCTGCGCCGCCTGGACACCGACCGGATCGACCTCTACCAGGTGCATCGCCCCGACCCGGACACCGACATCGACGAAACCCTGTCCGCGCTGTCCGACCTGGTGCGCGCCGGCAAGGTTCGGGCGATCGGCTCGTCCACGTTCCCGGCCGCGGAGATCGTCGAGGCCCAGTGGGTCGCCGAGAAACGCGGTCATGTCCGCCTGCGCAGCGAGCAACCGCCGTACTCGATCCTGGCCCGTGCCATCGAGCGGGACGTGCTGCCCACCGCGCAGAAGTACGGGATGGGCGTGCTCACCTGGAGCCCACTCGCGGGCGGCTGGTTGTCGGGCAGGTACGGCGGCCCGGACGGCGCGACCCCGGCCGAGGCCACCCGCTCGAACTTCCTGCCGCAACTGTTCGACACCGGCCTGCCCGGCAACGCGGCCAAGCTCACCGCGGTCACCGAACTGAAGAAGGTGGCCGCCGACGCCGGACTGACGTTGCCCGCGCTCGCCACCGGCTTCGTCCTCGCACACCCCGCGATCACCTCCGTGATCATCGGCCCGCGCACCCACGACCAGCTCACCTCGCTGCTGGACGCGGCGGGAACGGTGTTGAGCGGCGACGTCCTCGACCGAATCGACGAGATCGTCCAACCGGGCACCGACCTGAACCACGACGTCACCCACTACGACCCACCCGCACTCAAGGACAAGACGCTGCGCCGCCGTTGACGCGAACTCCCGGCAGCACCTTGGGCATGCCCGGTGGCCGGCGGGGACCGGCCGCCTCGTTTTTCCGCGAAGCGCGCCCCCTGCCCTCCACGAGCGGGATCTGCCGGCAAAACACGACGCTCGACGAACCGACCCCGAGTCCCCGTATTTGCCGCAACTCCTGTTTGCCGCCGAGCGGTTCGCCGGCCCAGTTGCCCTGAGCCCAGTTCTCGTGTGTCTGCCGGAGACCCGGCCCAGGAGACGACGTCAGCCCGGATCGTCGACAACCCGACCTGGCGCATATGTCCGGGCGGCGAGACGCTCTCCAGCGGGAACGGCCCGACATGGCCTCTGCCCTCAAGTCCCGGGCTTCTTGGCCTGCTTGTCGACGTTTCCTGGAATGCCGCGATCGAGCCCGGCGCGATACGTCATCCTTGCGTCCGGGAGGGGGACATGGACAAAGCATCGAGAAGGAAGCAGGAACAGCAGGCGCTGAGCGCAACCTCGGGTGCCACGGTCCGAACCGGGTGTGGTGGTGACCCGCGAGCACTGGGCCAGGAGGCGCTCGGGCGACTGTTGCGCTCGAACGCGCCAGGGAGGCTCAGTCTGGCCGGCGCCTACGCGTTCGGTTACGGCGAGCTGGGATACGCCCAAGTGAAGGGGACTGGTCCGGACTGGTACCACGAGATCGACCCATTGGACGCGCTGTTCCTGGGGACCTTCTGGCCCGGGAAATTTCGTGACGAGTTCGAGTTCGCCAATGCGCGTGACGCGTGGCTGCGTCTTCTGCGGGGCACCGTGCACGGGAAGGGCATCCAGCGCTTCGTACGCGAAGTCGTCTCGACGAGCGAGGAGCTGGGGATCCCGGTGAACGACGGGAGCCTGATGTTGGCGCTCGCCGGCAGGCTTGAAGCGGCCGGACTCGACCAGCGCCGCCTGCCCCGGAGGTTGCTGCCCGGGGCGGCCCTCCAGGGCCGCCGCGCGGTGTGTGGGCCGGCCTTGGATCTACAGCTCCCAGGCCCGCCGGAGGACGCGAAGGAGCAGGTCGGGCGATTCTGGAGGAAAACGACGGAGAAGTCGTGGGCCTACGACACCCCTCAGGCCGTTCTCCGCGCCGGACTGCGCCGGTTCCAGGATGCCGGGTTGGCTGTGGAACAGGAACTCGGAGTGTTGCTGCCGGCCTTGTACGCGGCGCTCATGGCGAAGCCAGGGGAACCTCTGGAAGACATGGGTGAACACGCTTGGGCGTGGGCGCTTTCCGTGGACGAGGCATCGACGCTGGTGCCGGTGCTCGACATCCTCCTTGTCGCTCCCGAACTGGGGATGTCCGTCGCCGAGACGCTCGGGCACCTCTTCGCCGTGCCCGCGTTCACCGAGCCGATCCCTTCGGATGCCCTGCTGTGGACCAGCTCTCCCGGTCTCGCCCTGTCGCGCCTGGCCTTCGAGCTGGGTATTCCCGAGGTGTCCATGCGGGAATCGGTGGTCACCCCGGACCTGTTGGATTGGCTGGGTATGCGTATCAGAATGCGCCTGAGCGCCGCCGTCCGCGAGAGTGCCGACGATCTTGAGGAGAGCGACAGCACCGACAGTGCGGATGGCACGGACGGCACGCTAGAGGAGTCCGGCGAGCGATGGGCCGAGCGACGTAAGGCTGTGCGTGAGGCGGTGCTGTACAAGGTCCGCAAGAAGTCCGTCGAAGCGGAGTCCATGCACCGCCGGTTCGACCGTTCCGTCGAGCGCATCTGGAACGCGGACGGTAGTTCTGTGGTGCGGATCTCGACCGACAGCCCGCACGGACAAAGGTTGCGGGCGGCTCTGGAAGGCCAACTAGTCGCCTTCCGGGAGAAGTTCGGCCGTGAGCCGGGACCGGGTGATCCGGTGTTCTTCGACCCGGATGCCGACCAACCCACCGGTCTCACCAAGGCGTACTTCGACGACATGATGCTGGACATGGCGGAGCGTGCGATCGAGATGGGGATCGATCCCGCGTTCTTCCATGCCTCGCGCGAGGTCGGGTACGTGGTCACCGCGGAAAACAGGAGCGCGTTCACAACCGCAGAGGTGCTCGCCTTCGACAGGGCTCTGGCCCGGCACCGGCAGGCCCGGGGATGACGGACAGGACCGAGAATCGCATCAGCGGCGGAGTCTTCTTCGGCGTCGTCGTCCAAGGGCGGACCATCACCCTGACGCTCCCGGACCGCCCGGATCCCGCGCTTGCCGGACTTCCCCGGCGGTCGGCCACCTTCGCGGGGCGCCGCCCCCAACTGGAACAGGTCCTCGTTGCCTTGGCCCCGGCAGCTCCGGGTGCGACGGCCGGCACTTTGGTGGTGACCGGGCTCCCCGGGACGGGCAAGACCGAACTCGTGCTCCAAGCCGCCCACCGAGCGCTGCGGGAAGAGGGCTGGTTTCCTGGCGGGGTTCTCTTCGTCGATCTGTACGGTTACGACACCAAGCGCAAGGTGTCACCGAATCGGGCGCTCGGTACTCTCTTGCGGGCGCTCGGCATCCCTCCCGAACACATTCCTCCCAGGATCGAGGAACGCGCGCTCATCTACCGTTCCGCGCTCGGCGCACTGGCCTCTGCCGGGCGACGGGTCCTGGTCATCCTGGACGACGTACCGGCCACCGGCAAGATTCGCCATCTCCTGCCGAGTGACGGGAGCACAGCCACGCTCGTGTCCTCGAGGCACTCCCTCGCCGAATTGGACGCGCCGGCGCTGACGTTGCGGGCGCTGCCCGCTGCCGAGGGCCGGGAGTTGCTGGGTGAAGCCCTCCACACGGCCTTGCCCGAGGACTCCCGGGCGGCGGTCGAGGCCGGGGAGGCCGATCGGCTGGTCGCACTGTGCGGCGGCTTGCCGCTGGCCCTGCGCATCCTGGCGTCCTTGCTCGTGGACGTGCCGGCTCGACCTCTGTCCCACCTCCGCCGAGACCTCGAGGACGCGCACTCCAGACTCTCCGTGCTGAGTCGGGAGCAACGCGCCGTGACCGCAGCCTTCGAGCTGTCCTATCGAAAGCTCACCAAAGACCAGGCCAAGCTCTTCCGGCTGATCTCCGTGCATCCCGGGCCGGACTTCTCCACCGAGGCCGCAGCCCAGTTGTACGGGGAGAGCGTCAAAGAAACCGAACGGCTGTTGCTGGACCTGGCCCGTCGACACATGGTCGACCCACGAGAACCGTACGGCCGCTGGCAGCAGCACAGTCTCGTACAGCTGTACTCATGGGAGCAGCTCACGGCGGGCGGCGACGACTCCTGGAGGGAGGGGCTCGGACGTCTGCTCGTTTACCTCCACAAGATGACCACCTTGGCACGCGAAACACTTTTCGTCCCGTTGGCATCGCGCTCCGCAGCGGAGCCCCGCTTCAACGATCGAGCCGCCGCGCTGCAGTGGCTGGAGGCCGAGCGACACACCCTGGTCGCTGCTGCCATCTGGGCCCACGAGGTTGGCGACGATCTGATGTGCCTGGCCTTGGCGGTGCCCGTCTCGCAATTCCTGATGGAGACGCGCTACTTGGAGGATGCCGAGCGGGTACTGAACGCGGCCATCCGGTCGAGTCGAAGGCGCAAGGACAGTTATCGCGAGGCTTCTCTGCTGAGTTCCCTCGGTGTGGTGCTTGGGGACAAGCGCAAGCTGCGCAAATCCATTCGCACGCACTACAAGGCCATCAAGATCTGTCGGAGGCTGAAGAAGCGCCAAGCCCTGGGCAGTGCGCTCAACAATCTCGGGCTCTCGCTCTATGAGCAGCGCGAGTTCGAACAGGCCGAAGCGGCCCACGCCGAAGCTGCGCGGCTGTTCAAGCACACCGGCGACCGGAGCGGAGCGGCGCGCGCTCTGAGCAACATCGGCGAAGCACTGTCCGAGCTGGGCCGTGTGAAGGAAGCTGCCCGCGCTCTCCGCAAGGCCGCGAAGAGCTTCCGAAAACAGGGCGATCTGCGTGGTTACGCCCAGGCTCTGGGCAGCCTCGCCAAGGTAACGCGCAACGATGGCGAGGCTGTGCAGGCCGTGGGGCTGCACAAGCGCGCGCTGGACCTGGCCGACGGCTTGGTCATGCCTCATGAAAGGGCGGTTGAACTGTCCAACTACGCCGCCACACTGACCGTTGCCGGAGAGTTCGAGGCGGCTCTCGCTGCGCAGCAGGAGGCACTGAGAACCTTCAAACGCCTGGGCGACTGCCTTGGCGAGGCAAGGACCTTGGGCAACATGGCCTGCACACGCCAGATGCAGGGCAAGTGGAACAAGGCGGTGCGGCTGCACACCCTCGCCCTGGAGGCATTTCTCGAGGGCAAGGACGATCACGGTCTGGCCGCCGAACTGGGGAATCTCGCGGTTGCACTTCTTCACCAGGGCTGCAACACCGAGGCTCTCGAGAACCTGGAGCTTGCCGCCGACCTGTATCAGCGGACCGGGGACCCGGCGAGGGCCATCGACACGCTCGACTACGTCGACCGGGTGCGAAGGCGAATCGGAGTCGGCCTGTGACCCCGTCGAGAGCCGGCCGAGGAAGCCGACGGGCCCGACTTTGCCGCGACCGCGTTATGGGGCCGGTGTGCTTCGGGCCACGGAAGCCTGCCGCTATGCCGCCGCCGTCCGGTTCGGCGAGGGGTGTGCCCGGCGGTGGTGGTGGCGGGTGGCGATGCGGGCGAGGAGGTTGTCGGTGCTCAGCGGATGCCGGTCGGTCGTGGCCAGTTGGAGCATGCCGGCGGCCAGTGCGAACACGCAGTAGTGGAACTGTTCGGAGGCCGGCCGCGAGACGGTCATCGAGATGCCGAAGGACAACAGCAGACCTGCCGCGCCCAGTGCCGTCCATCGGAGCCGGATCCCGAACAGCAGCGCCAGGCCGAGGGTGGTCTCGGCGATGGTCGCAAGCACCGCGAGGGTCGGTGCGGCTCCCGATGGCAGGAAGGAGGCGACCTGCCGCGTGTACGTGGTGAAGTGCGCGAAGTCGCCCCACGTCACACCCGGTGTGCCCGGTCCGCCGAACGCACCGAACCGGGCGCCGACCGAACGCAGGAAGTCGCCGGCCATCAGGGCCCGGATCGGGATCCCCAGCCACGGACGCCGGCCGGACGCCGCGGCGAATCCGCCGAGCAGGACCAACACGGCTACTCCGAACACGTCGGCCCCGTGGGTGAGGAGCCAGATCGACTGGACGGCGAGTGTTGCCCACAGGGAGGCAAGGACACAGCGCTTCACAACAGCTCTCCAGGGTCATGGGTCGTGGGTCGTGGGTCGCGGGTCGTTCTGCGGGCAAGAGGAGCCCGTACGGCCCGACGTTCCTGTGAGCGCGATCACCCTGTCGGGATCCCATGACCAAGCCGTACGACTCGCGGCGCAGGCCGGGTGCGCGGCGCGGCATCGACGGAGGCGGTGCGCCGATTCGCCGCCCGGCCGCACCGCGACGGCTGTGGTCAGGCCCGGTCGGCGAGTTCGTATGGGCTGTGCATGGCGAGGTAGCGGATTTCGAGGTCGGTCGTCAGGTAGTCCATGCGGCTCTCCCAGAACGCCCGCATGTGCGGCAGCTCCAAATGGGCGTCCAGGTCCGCCCGGGTGCGCCATGCCTCGTAGAAGACGAAGACGCCGGGTTCGTCGTGGTCTTCGTGAAAGTGGTACTCCAGACAACCGGATTCCCGTCGGGTGGGGGCGACGAACGAGAGCAGCAACTGCTTCAACTCCTCCGCGCGCTCGGGCCTGGGCCGGGCGATACCGACGAGCGTGAACGGCTGGGTCATGGACTTCTCCTCCGCTGGGTACCGGCGTACTAGGTACGATCAGATTCGTACCTAGCGGAAGTTAGCAAGCACTTCAGGTACGATGCAAGTCGTACCTGAAGGAGGTGTGTCGGATGGCCGACGACGAGGGGCACCCGGAGGTCGGCGAGATCGAGCTCGGCAGGGTGCTGTCGGCGCTCGCGGACCCGCTGCGCCGCCGGGTCGTACGCGAACTGGCAGCCGAGCCCGACGGCACGGCGAGGACGTGCAGTTCCTTCGAACTCCCGGTGTCGAAGGCGACCGTCACGCACCACTTCCGCGCCTTGCGCGAGGCCGGCCTGGTGCGCCAGGTGGACCGAGGCAACAGCCGCATGGCCACGCTGCGCCGCGCCGACATCGAACAGCGCTTCCCGGGACTCCTGACCATCCTGACCGACGAACCCGAGGCGTGACGCCTGACGCTCGATGCCCGACGCCGGTACACCGCCACGGCAACCGCAACGACGTCGGCCCCGACCATCGAAATGGTCGGGGCCGACGTCTTGCCTGTCAGGGCCGGCGGAGGATACGAGATTCGAACTCGTGAGGGGGTGAACCCAACACGCTTTCCAAGGGATCGCGCGCTGGTACGGCGAGCCTCACCAACGTCCTGACCTGCTCCGAAGCGCCCGACTGGTCAACCGCTGAACTCCTCCGTATGCCCATGAACGCAACCAGAATTGCAACCAGGACGGATCGCCGAACTGGTTGCATTGGAGCAGGTGAGGGCCCTTCCGAGGGCGGAGTAGCCGCAACTGCTCGCTGTGGACATCACCGGCATGAGTGTCGTCGCCTGGCCCTAGGGTGACCGCATGGTGACGTTCCGATCTGGATCCACGCTGCGGCGCATGGTCGAGGCATCAAGGGAGTTGGCGGAGCAGCCGAGCGTGCTGGAGCGCATCGAAGCTGTGCTGCGCATCATGGGGGCGGACCGTACGTACGGGAAGGGCAGGCCATTGGTGGATGCCCTGGAAGGCGTATCGCGAGAGGCCATCCTGCATGGGGATTTCGAACTCGCACAGCGTTTCCAGCGGTTCGCCGGCTATGCGGGAGGAGAACTGTTCCTCGAAGTCGTGGAGACATACTACGACGACGAGGCGCGGCAGCGCAGTGAGGAATTTATGCGGAGGCTGGCTGCGCTCGGCGCTGACCGGGCGGTCGCCGTTCTTGACGCGCTTTGTCGTGACAACCCCGACGCGACCGCTGCCAACGCCCGTGATCTTTTCAAGGGGATCACTCAGTCCGTCGACCACCTGGGTCTTGGGAACGGCGATGGTGGCATCCAACTGTCCACTCGGGAAGTGAGGCGACTCCAGCAGTACGGGCACATGGAAGTGCTCCTTCGCTCCTTGCCCAACTTGGCATCTGCGGAAGCGACCCGATTGATGGGTGATGTTCTGGCGGATGCCGACGCGGGTCTACTGGCCCAGTTTCTCGAACTCAAGGCAAGGCAGGCCGCGTTGGCGGACTTGCGGGCTGCGGTGGAGGATCCGGTCAGCTCCGAGAGTGCCCTCCACGCCTGCCTGAAGAATCAGGCGTGGATCTTCGGTGGGGCCTACGTTGCCGAGTTGGCGCGACGTCAGTACACCCCGGACACGATCCTGGATATTCCACTCTTGCGTGCTGACGGGTCACTGCACGTCGTTGAACTCAAACGCGCCTGCATAAGCAACTTGGTCGTCAGGCTCAACGGCCACCTGATGCTCGGCGCGCCGGCACATCGCGCCGTCTCCCAGTCGCAGAACTATCTTCGAACCTTGGACGAGAACCGGAGAACCATCCTGACAACCCACGGTGTCGACACTCGTAGAGCCTCGGCCACTGTCGTAATCGGCCATTCCCGGTACGTGAGTGGGGGGATCACCTGTCGGGAGGTCTCGGAGACGCTGCGCACCTACAACACGCATGCCACTCGCATAGAAGTGATCACGTATGAGACCTTGCTGGATTCGGCAGCAAGGATGCTGGCGCTTTCGTCGACGCAGCAATCCTCCGACGCGGCCGAGGAGTCCGACGCATGAACGATGCACGTCCCGAGATTGAGCAACTCTTGGCTGACTTGTGCGGTGGCTCGATCACTGCCGATGACTACGTGGGCTATTTCCTGAACGAGTACGGTGAGGAGCTAGTCTTCGCCCAGCGTCAAGGCGACAGGACGGCGCGGCTCTGGCACGGCGATGCGGAATGGCAGATGTTCCACGTCGGCGACGACTCGATACGAGTCGGCCATGTCATGGACGGGATGATCACCGTTGGCGGCCTCATCATCAATCAGCCTGAAGCGACATGGCTGTCCTCCTGCCTGGCCGCGTCCCGCCACTTGCGTATGCAGTAGCGAGGACAAGTGAGGGCGGATGCGCCCGCTGGCCTGGACCAAGCGTCCTTCGACATGCTCAGTTGCGGTTTCACCGAAGTTCACCCCATCGCTGAGTCGCTTAAGGCGAGCTGCACCATGAAGGGTGAAATTTGCCGTAAATGTCCCATGTAAATGGGACCAGAACCGCGCCCAAGACGACGTCAGCCCCGACCGGCGAACCGATCGGGGCTGACGTTTTTCCTGTTCAGGCTGGCGGAGGATACGAGATTCGAACTTGTGAGGGGGTGAACCCAACACGCTTTCCAACCGTTCGGCTGAGTGTTCAGGAATGCGCGGGAGAGTTCTGACCTGGGGCGTGGCACCGAGAGCCAAGACCGCGGACGCTGTCGTACGCGGGTGAATGCCACCAGAACTGCAACCAGGACGTGGTGCGACTCCGCTGGGCGGAGTGTCGGCTGGTCCGGTACCGATAGTGTCCGGCGAGGGTCCTGGGAACTCTCTGTTGCCCACGGCCGGGTGGGTCCTGATGGCGAATCTGCAGGCGACTGGTCCGTGCAGGGGTTCAAACGGTGCGCAGGCCGTACACGGCTTCGGAGCCCACGTATGGAGCCCTCTTGCGGCACTCGCCGCGATCCGGGCGGGCGGGCCCGGGATGACGGCACGGGCCACACTGGGTGTAGGAGGGTGTCTCCAGGCTTCCGCACGCGAGGGTCGGGGCGCTGGGTTGTTCGGAATCGAAGACCGGACACGTGGGGCCACCACGTCGGAGGTCACGCCGTCGCGGCCGAATGCGGCCGTTGCGACCCCCGAGGGAGAGCTGTGAACCCGGTTGAGCGTCGGCGAACGAGATCAGGTCAGCTGCCTATTGAAGGCATGAATGAGCGCCGGTTGGTGCTTCGGTCAGCGGTCGATCACGACATGGATGGCCATCACTGAGCTGGCCAGGGGTATCGAGTCGCCCAGTGCCCGGCTGACTTGCCTTGGACCACGCGGTTCTTCGGTGATACACGGCGTCTCAGTGGTCCCTACCTTGTTGATCGGGCAAGGCGAGCCATTCGTAGGGTTCTCCCACCCAGGGGTGTCGGGTGTGGCTTTCAGTGGTCTGCCGATGGTGGCTTCGTACGATTTGCCGCCCGACACCCCGCGACGACTCGGCCGCTGATTGGGAACTGCGATTCGGTCGCTGTGTAGGGACTCGACGGCGAGGTCGTCTGCGGGACAACGAACCGACGAACCACGGAGAGCGCGTGACGAGGATCCGGGCCGGGGTGGACGCGGGCAAGACCCACCACCACTGTGTGGCGATCGACGAGAGCGGCAAACGGCTGCTCTCGCGCCGGGTCGCCAACGACGAGCCGGTACTGCTCGACCTGGTGGCCGACGTCCTGGCCCTGGGCGAGGACACCGTGTGGGCCGTCGACCTCGCAAACGGCGCCGCGGGTTTGCTCATCGCACTGTTGGTCAACCACGACCGGCACCTCCTCTACATCCCGGGCCGCGTGGTCAACCGGGCGGCCGACGGCTAGCGGAGCGAGGGCAAGACCGACGCGAAGGACGCGGCGATGATCGCCGACCAGGCCCGCGTCCGCCGCGACCTGCACCCACTGCGGCCCGGGGACGAGCTCACCGTCGAACTGGCGCTCCTCACCGCCCACCGCATGGACCTCGCCGCCGACCGCACCCGTGCGATCAACCGCCTGCGAGCCCTGCCGACTGGCGTATTCCCTTCCCTGGAGCGGGAGTTGGACCTCACCAACGCCGGCCCGTTGGTTCTTCTGACGGGCTAGCAGACCCTGGCGGCGATCCGCCGCGTCGGTGCCCGGCGGCTGGAGACATGGCTGCGCAACCGCAAGGTCCGCGGCGCCGCACAACTCGCCGCCGGCGCCGTCGCGGCGGCCGAGCGTCAACACACCGCCGTTCCCGGCGAGGAGCCGACCGCGCATCTGGTGCGCACGCTCGCGAGGGAGGTGACGGCCCTCAACGCGCGGATCGCCGAGACCGACAAGCTCGTCGAGGGCCGGTTTCGCGAGCACGAACACGCCGCCGTGATCGCGAGCATGCCCGGCATCGGGCCCCTGCTCGGCGCCGAGTTCCTCGCCGCGACCGGCGGCGACATGACCGCGTTCGCCACCCCGGACCGCCTCGCGGCCTTCGCCGGCGTCGCCCCGGCCCCACGCGACTCCGGGAAGATCAGCGGCAACCTGCACCGCCCACAGCGCTACAACCGGCGCCTCCAACGCGTCTTCTACACCTCCGCGCTGATCAGCATCCGCTGCTGCGACGAGTCCCGCCGGTTCTACGACCGCAAACGGGCCGAGGGCAAACGACACACCCAGGCCGTCCTCGCTCTGGCCCGCCGCCGCGTCAACGTCCTGTGGGCCCTGCTGCGTGACGGACGGTGCTACCAGGCCACCACCCGTCACCCTCGCCGCTTGACAACAAGATTAGGAATCGTCGATGCGCTGTTTATTCAGTCGGAAAAGCTTGTTCGTCCCGGCGAAGTCGATCCCGTGGATGGTGCGGTCCGTGTCCTGAAGCGCACTTGGTGCCAGTGTGGAGGTAGGCGAGGTGCTTGCCGCCCTGTTGCTCGGTCTGAGACCGAGAGGTGGGCGTGCCGCGCCTCGTGAGTGTGGTCAGGCTGGTTGCCCCGGCCCAGGCGAGCACGTGTGTGGACGAGTCCTATGCGTTGATGTCTTCGATCACGCACGGGCGCGACTCGCCGGGCCTTGCATGTTTGCCCTCCACGTCACCTGCTCTGTTCCAGGGTTTCGCCCGAGAATCGGAGAGCGGACTTCGGTATTCCGGTTTGCGGCGATGCGATCCCTCGGCACTTGCTTCCTGTGCGTCGTCCCTCTCGAAAGTTCGATCGGCAGCGGGGCTCCGTGCATATGCCGAGGTCAACAACTGTATGTGATCGATGAGCCGTCAATACAGAGCTGTCCGACAGACTGCTTCGAGGAGGTCACGGGCGACCCGACGGCGCGCCATCTCACGGGCACTCACGCGTGAACACTTGCACGCCGGTTTGGCCAAGTCGCCCCGGGATCTCCTCGGTGGGCTGGCGATGGCAAGTTCGTTTTGCCTGACGGTTTGACGTAACTTGACGCCGGATCTGGCCAACTCGCGGCAGTAGCAAGGGGTATGGCCCTAGGCTGCTCAAGCGTTGAGGGGCTGACCTGCGGTTGTGGAGGGCTCATGGCAAGGCACGCAAGCATGGCTGATGGGGACCCCCACGGGGAGTTGGTCGGTGCGCTTGTGGAACTCCGTCGTGGGGCCGGGCGGCCGAGCCTGCAGGACATCAGTCGGAGTGCCCGTCGGTCCAAGCTTCCGGAGGCTCCCAGTCACGAAACAGTCCGCAAGGTACTGCGCGGCGAGTCAGCTCCTTCATGGTGGCTCATCATCGAGTCCATCGCGTTTGGCTTTGGCGGCGAATTGCGTGCCACCGCGCGATCCACAGGGAGTAAGCGAGGAAATCCTCCGGCTATGACAGGCCGCGACAGACGGTGATTAATCCGCCATGATGTGAAAGCATCCTCCCGTTGAAATCAAGGAACAGACTTGTATACAGAAGTTCTCATGGTGACACCGGAACTCGCAAAGGCGTGGCTCAAGCAGAATGCCATGAACCGCCCTTTGAGTCGCCAGACGGTTGCTCACCTGGTCCGCGCGATCGAGCGTGGCGAATGGCAACTTACTCATCAAGGCATCGCGTTCGACCAGGACGAGACCTTGCTCGATGGTCAGCATCGTTTGGCTGCCGTGGTGAAGTCGAATCTGGCGGTCCAGATGGCGGTGACGCGCGGCGTCTCTCGATCGGCTTTCACGGTCATGGACACCGGTCGGAAGCGCACAGGGCGAGACGCTCTCACGCTGGCCGGAGAAACTAACAGCACTCACCTCGCCGCTGCTCTGCGAGGGCTCCACTTGTACCTCAACCAGCCCGATACGTCATGGTCGGGTGGCTCCACTGGAATTACCAATGACCAGTTGCTTCGCGTATTGGAAGAACATCCGGGTATGCGCGATGCAATCAATCATGGCCTCATCTTGAATCGAGCCATTAAGATTACGGTGACAGCCTCCGCGATTGGTTGGTACGTCACCGCAAAAGAGCGACCCGATATCGACCCGGCTGACTGGCTTGCGAAGTTGGTGAGTGGTGCGGGCCTAGCTGTGGGGGATCCGCGGCTTACCTTCAGGAATACAATGATGGGGCTGGCCGCCGGACAGCGGCATCGTCGGAGTGATGACTCCCGGGAGTATCTGCTTTACTATTTGAAGGCATGGAATGCCTGGGTGGAGGGGCGCGAGCTGAAACTCCTCCGACGATCTCCCAAGGAGCAGATGCCAAAGGTTACGAAAGTCAGTCACCAACCTTTGTACCTTAGTAGCTGAAGCGCGGAGGAGCAGCCGCACCGCCAAATCGCGTGTCGGCCCACGCGGAGTCGGATGGCGTGCACCGGTTCCGTCATGGATCGGTGGAGCTAATTTGGGCCGGAGTCGCCTTTTGGCGCGAGTGACCATGGCTCCGTAAGTTTCCGGCGCGTCGGGAGGTCCGTGGACCTGCTCAGTAACGCACGACGTTCGGACATGTCCAAAGCCGTGGACCCGACCTCCCCCACCGAGATGGCCCTGAGTTCAGTCGGAGCCGCCTGGTGGCAGTTCCGTGCCTACGGAATCCAGCCCGGATACCAAGCGGACTCCGTGATTCACTTATCAGTTGGGAACCCATGTAGTGGTGGTCGTCGGGGGCGATGCTGATGCGGGTTGTGGCGGATCGTTATGCGTTGGTGCGGTTGGTTGGGCGCGGTGGGATGGGCGAGGTATGGGAAGCCCATGACCGGGTGATTGCGCGGCGGGTCGCGGTGAAACTGATGACCCACGATCGGCGTGCTGCTCCCGCCGCCGCTGAGTTGTTCCTTCGCGAGGCGCGCACTGCGGGCGCACTCAACCACCCTGGCGTTGTCACCATGCACGACGCCGGCCAGGATCCAGTCGACGGCACGTTGTTCCTGGTGATGGAGTACGTCGACGGGCAGGACCTGGCGACCGTGCTGCGAGAGGACGGCCCACCGCCTGTACCGAACGCGGTCGACTGGGCAGCGCAGATCCTCTCCGCGCTCGCGCGTGCGCACGACGCGGGCGTCGTCCACCGGGATCTGAAGCCTGCCAACTTGATGCTGACCGCCGAAGGCCGGATCAAGATCCTCGACTTCGGTATCGCCCGGTTTGTGCAGGCCGCAACAGTGGCGAGCGCGGTCATGGGGACTCTGGCGTACATGGCGCCCGAACGGTTCGACGCTCAACCCGGCGATGCCCGCTCGGACCTGTACTCCTTCGGCTGCGTGCTACACGAACTACTCACCGGACAGGTCCCCTTCGACACGACCGGCCCCGTATCGGCGATGCAGGCCCACCTGAACAGGTACCCCGCCCCGCCTAGCCTACGGCGACCCGGAGTGCCGTCTGCCCTTGACGACCTCGTCGTCAGTTTGCTGGCCAAGACCCCAGACGCGCGTCCCGGCAGCGCTCACGAGGTCCTGGGCAGCCTATCCGCCCATTCCGCTGCGACCAGGACTGTCCGCAGCACCCTGAAACCGCCTTCCTCTCCGACTGGGCCAATGGGCAGCAGCACAGCCGACCGGCCTTTCGAGGCATCGTGGACAGGCGGGAAGGGAGAACCTGCTGGCCAGTTCAGCCAGTACGCCGGCTCGGGGCGCGGGTTGCTCCTGACGCTGGCGATCATCATGGTTGCGGTTCTAGTGACGAAACCCGTATGGCTGTGGGCTATTACCTGTGGCGGCATCGAGCTGGCTCTCGTGCTCATTTGGTGGGGTGGCCGGCGGAAGGCGATCCGGCGCCTGCAGGGAAAGCTGTGTTCCAGGACGGTGCGTGTCGGGTCCGAGGGCATCAGCGCCGAGGATCCGACCAGGACCGTGGCCTTGCGCTGGTCCTCGATCGCGGAGGTCGGTCTCTTCTACACCGATGCCGAGGCCGGCACCTGCCACTTGCTCGCACTTCACGTCAGGCTCCACCACCCGGAGTCAGAGCACGCTGTCGTACAGTCCGTCGTCCGGTCCGGCCCCATCGGATGGCCACAGCCTTGGGACGACTACGACCGGTTCGACAACCGGGATGACTGGTTGCCTGTGTGCGTCTTCGGCCCTCTACCTGACCACCGCCAAGCCCACATGAGGAATGCGGTGACCGCCTTCGCGAAACGCCCGCTGGAGATCGATGAGAGCGGGTGATTCCGGGCCGACAGGTGCGGCGGGCCGTTTGTCCGTCTCGAGCCGTGACGCTTGGGTGCGTGAGCACCTCTGCTCACGCACCCGGGGGACATGACTACGCCACTCAGATGACCGTGGAAGGCACCTTCTTGCTGAGGTAGCTCTTGAAGGCTTTGTGGATCTCTGAACGTGCCGCCGGTTCGAGGCGTATGGGGCGAAGTCCAGACCTACGGAGATGTATTTAGCCGTATATGTCCGAAATAAATGCAACCAGAACTGCAACCACAACGACGTCAGCCCGGACCATCGAAGTGGTCCGGGCTGACGTTTTGCCTGTTCAGGCTGGCGGAGGATACGAGATTCGAACTCGTGAGGGGGTGAACCCAACACGCTTTCCAAGCGTGCGCCCTAGGCCACTAGGCGAATCCTCCGTGCGGAAGCTTACAGGAGGTCCGTGGGTGCTTGTGCACCCGTATTCGACTGGGCTGTGGGATGCAGTGAACCCCCCGTGCACCCGGCAGAGCCTCCCTATCCTTGCTGCCTTCCGGCCCTGGGGAGGTTCAGGAGGATACCGCCGCACGGGGGGTCCGGCGCCTACAGTACCCGACCCGGGTCGGTGTTCGGGCACGGGTGGGTGCACGTGGGTACGAGTGGACCCGGTCCGGCGTTCCGCGTCTGTCCGCTCGCCCGGCTATCGTCGGGGGCGTGTCGCTCGCCCTCTACCGTCGCTACCGCCCCGAGACCTACGCAGAGGTCATCGGACAGGAGCACGTGACGGAACCCCTCATGCAGGCCCTGCGGAACAACCGTGTCAATCACGCCTATCTGTTCAGTGGGCCGCGAGGGTGTGGCAAGACCACCAGCGCGCGCATTCTCGCCCGGTGCCTCAACTGTGAGCAGGGGCCCACGCCCACGCCCTGTGGCGAGTGTCAGTCGTGTCGGGATCTCGGGCTCGGCGGGCCCGGCAGCATCGATGTGATCGAGATCGACGCGGCGTCCCACGGTGGTGTGGACGACGCGCGTGATCTGCGCGAGAAGGCGCACTTCTCGCCGGTGAGTTCGCGCTACAAGATCTACATCATCGACGAGGCCCACATGGTCACGTCGGCGGGCTTCAACGCGCTGCTCAAGGTGGTCGAGGAGCCGCCGGAGCACCTGAAGTTCATCTTCGCGACCACCGAGCCGGAGAAGGTGATCGGGACCATCCGGTCCCGGACCCACCACTATCCGTTCCGGCTCGTGCCGCCCGGTGTGCTGCGCGATCACCTCGCCTCGGTGTGCGAGACCGAGGGGATCAGGGTCGAGCCCGCGGTGTTGCCCCTGGTGGTGCGGGCCGGCGCCGGGTCGGTGCGGGACTCGATGTCGGTGATGGACCAGTTGCTCGCCGGAGCCACCGACGACGGTGTCACCTACGCGATGGCCATCTCGCTGCTCGGGTTCACCGACCGGTCGCTGCTCGACGACGTCGTCGAGGCGTTCGTCGCGCAGGACGGGGCGGCGGCGTTCGAGCTGGTCGACCGGGTGATCGAGGGGGGCTACGACCCGCGCCGGTTCGTCGCCGACCTGTTGGAGCGGCTGCGCGACCTGGTGATCCTGGCCGCCGTGCCGGACGCGGCGGACAAGGGCCTGATCGACGTGCCGGCCGATCAGCTGGAGCGGATGGTTCGGCACGCCGCCGAATTCGGCCGCGCCGGGCTCACCCGCGCCGCTGACATCGTCAACACCGGCCTCACCGAGATGCGCGGCGCCACCGCGCCCCGGTTGCAGCTGGAGCTGATCTGCGCCCGGGTACTGCTGCCCGCGGTCGACGCCGGCGAACTGGGCCTGCAGACGCGCCTGGAACGCCTCGAGCGCCGCGTCTCCGTCGGCGGCCTCCCCGCGGCGCCCGCCGCGCCCGGCCCGGACCACGCCCGCGCCGAAACACCGGCGCCCACGCCGACCCGCTCGCACCAGGCCGCGCCACCGGTCCAGGCCCAGGCCCCGACCCAGGCCCCCGTACCGGCCCCGCCGACCGCAGCGCCCCCCGTACCGCAGCCCCCCCAGCCCCAGCAGGCCAACGCCCCCGCCCCCGGCGCCTGGCCCCAGGCCCGCACCGCCGGCTCCGGCCCGCCCCCCGCCACCCCCCAGCAGCCGCAGCAACAGCCGCAGCAGCCGCAACAGCCACAGCAACAGCAGGCCACCGCACCGGCACCCGCCCCTGCCGCCCCCGCCCAACCCACCGGCGACGTCGCCCGCGTACACGAGATGTGGCCGCGGATCCTGGACGCCGTCCGGGGTCGCAACCGGGTGGCCTGGATGTTGCTGCAGACCGTCACCGTGGCCGGGTTCGACGGCGCCACCCTGACCCTCGCGTTCGAGCAGGCCGGCGCCCGCGAGGGCTTCCGCAGCGGTGGTCGGGACGAGATCGTCCGCCAGGCCGTCCTGGACGCGTTCGGCTTCGACTGGCGGATCGACTGCGTCGTCGCGGGCGAGGCCGGTGCCGCCCCCGCCCGCCGCCCGGCCGCGCCGGCCCCGGCACCGACTCCGGCCCCGATGCCCGCCACCCCGCCCCCCGGCGCCTGGCCCGGCAGCCCACCCCCGTCGGCCGCCCCCACCCCGCCGCCGCCCCAGGCCCCACCCCGCCCCCCGGCCGCCGCAGCACCCCCGGCGCCGGCCCCGGCCGCCCCGCAGCCGCCCCCCGCGCGCCCGCAACCCCAGCAGTCCGCCCCCCCGCCGCCGCCCGAGCCGGACTTCGACATCCCCGAGGACTTCGGCCGCTACGACGACGAGGACCTCGCCGACGACGGCGGCCAGTCCACCCACGAACTGCTCGCCCGCGAGCTCGGCGCGACGATCATCGACGAGTCGCCGACCACCTGACCTCCGCGATGCGCGCCGTCGCCGCGCATCGGCCCCGCCCGGAGCCGTAGGCTCGACCGCAGGACGGACGCGGGCGAGCGTGCCGCCCGAGGCGGTGGAAGGCCGCGTCCGTGCGACGAAGGGTGTCCAGGTGTTTCCCGGTGGTGGCCAGCCCGACATGCAGCAGTTGTTGCAGCAGGCACAGAAGATGCAGCAGGACCTGATGGCCGCGCAGGAGGAGCTCGCGCGCACCCAGGTGAGCGGGAGCGCCGGCGGTGGCCTGGTGACGGCGACCGTGTCGGGGGCCGGCGAGCTGCTGGCTCTGGAGATCTCGCCGTCCGCGGTGGATCCTGAGGACACGGAGACCCTCGGCGATCTGATCGTCGCCGCGGTGCGCGATGCCAACCGCGCGGCCCTGGAGATGCAGTCCCAGTTGATGGGCCCGCTGGCCCAGGGCATGGGCGGCGGCCCGCTGGGCCTGCCCGGGTTGTGAGTCGGAAACCCGGTCCGGGCGAACCCGAAGCCATACAGTCACACCGACACACAGCCACGACGGTCGACGGCCGAGCCGACCCGGACCAAGAGCGAGCAGGGAGACGGTAGGTGTACGAAGGCGTCGTACAGGACCTCATCGACGAGCTGGGCCGACTGCCCGGTGTGGGGCCGAAGAGCGCGCAACGCATCGCCTTCCACCTCCTCGCGGCCGACCCGGCCGACGTCCGCCGCCTCGTACACGCGCTGGTCGAGGTCAAGGACAAGGTGCGGTTCTGCGTCACATGCGGCAACGTGGCGGAGTCGGAGCAGTGCCGGATCTGCCTCGATCCGCGACGCGACGTCGCGGTGATCTGCGTGGTCGAGGAGTCCAAGGATGTCGTGGCGATCGAGAAGACCCGCGAGTTCCGGGGCCGCTATCACGTACTCGGCGGCGCGATCAGCCCGATCGAGGGCGTGGGCCCCGACGACCTGCGGATTCGTGAGCTGATGACCCGGCTCGCGGACGGCACGGTGACCGAGCTGATCCTGGCCACCGACCCGAACCTGGAGGGAGAGGCGACCGCGACGTATCTGGCGCGCCTGTGCAAGCCGATGGGTCTGCGGGTGACCCGGTTGGCCAGCGGGCTGCCGGTGGGGGGCGATCTGGAGTACGCCGACGAGGTCACGCTCGGGCGTGCCTTCGAGGGGAGACGACTGCTCGATGTCTGACGACCTGAACGAATTCACCAGCGAAATCGCGGACCAGATCAACAGCTTCGTCCTGGCCGTCACCGAGGTGGCCAAGGGCGAGGAGCCGGAGCAGGCGGTGTCGATGCTGCTCCTGGAGGTCTCGCAACTGATGCTCGCGGGCGGCCGGCTCGGCGCGATCGCCGACATCGTGCCCGACGACCGTTTCGAACCCGACTCGGGCCCCGATCCGGACGTCGACGCGCTGCGTTCGGCGCTGTCCCGGCTGCTCGAGCCGATCGACGTGTACTACGAGGTGTTCGACCCGTACGTACCCAAGTCCAAGCCGGTCGCCGCCCGGTTGTCGGACGACGTCGCCGACGTGGTCGCCGACCTCGCGCACGGGCTGGCCCATCATCGGGCCGGGCGCAGTCGGGAGGCCCTGTGGTGGTGGCAGTTCTCGTACCTGTCCAACTGGGGCGCGACCGCCAGCGCCGTGCTGCGCGCGTTGCAGTCGGTGGTGTCGCACGCCCGCTTGGACGATCCGATCATGGAGAGCCTGGATCCGGCCGGTCAGGCGCTGGCCGACGAGTTGGTCGACGAACTCGCCGAGCAGCTCGACGAGGCCGTGGTGCTGGGCGGGCCGCACACCTGAGCGCCGTGAAAGCACGCGGAAGGTGCCGGGAAGGCGCGCGGAAACCGAGTAATTCGGACGAATCGCGAGTGTGCCCCGGTCCCGACATGGGCGTTCGGTTCCGACTGCCCGCTTAGTGATATGTACGTCTCACAATGTGAATAACGTTTTGACCACTGTGCGGCCTAGTTAGACTGTGTCGACCGCACAGATATCAAGCGAGGAGCGCACGTGGGCCTTGTCGTGCAGAAGTACGGCGGCTCCTCCGTCGCCGATGCCGAGGGCATCAAGCGCGTGGCCAAGCGAATCGTCGACACCAAGAAGCAGGGCCACGAAGTGGTCGTGGTGGTGTCCGCGATGGGCGACACGACGGACGAGCTGATCGATCTGGCGCAACAGGTGAGCCCCATCCCTTCCGGGCGCGAGCTGGACATGCTGCTCACCGCGGGTGAGCGGATGTCGATGGCGCTGTTGGCGATGGCGATCAAAAACCTGGGCGTCGACGCACGGTCGTTCACCGGCAGCCAAGCCGGGGTGATCACCGACGCGGTCCACAACAAAGCGCGCATCATCGATGTGACGCCGGGTCGGATCCGCTCCGCGCTCGACGAGGGTGCGATCGCGATCGTGGCCGGCTTCCAGGGGGTGTCCCAGGACACCAAGGACATCACCACGCTCGGCCGCGGCGGCTCGGACACCACCGCCGTCGCGCTGGCCGCCGCGCTCGAGGCCGAGGTCTGCGAGATCTACACGGACGTGGACGGCATCTTCACCGCCGACCCCCGTGTGGTGAAGAAGGCCCGGAAGATCTCCCGGATCAGCTACCAGGAGATGCTCGAACTGGCCGCGAGCGGCTCCAAGGTGCTGCACCTGCGGTGCGTCGAGTACGCCCGCCGCTACGACATGCCCGTGCACGTGCGGTCGTCCTTCTCGGGACTCGTCGGCACTTGGGTGACGGATGAACCCGAAGGGGACGACATGGAGCACGCGATCATCTCCGGGGTCGCCCACGACACCAGCGAAGCGAAGATCACGGTGGTCGGGGTCCCGGACAAGCCGGGCGAGGCGGCCAAGATCTTCCGCCTGGTGGCGGACAACGAGATCAACATCGACATGATCGTGCAGAACGTCTCCGCGGCCTCCACGGGCCGCACCGACATCTCCTTCACGCTGCCGATGTCCGACGGGCAGAGCGCGATGACCGCGCTGACCAAGGCCCAGGCCGAGATCGGCTTCGAGTCGCTGCGCTACGACGACCAGATCGGCAAGATCTCGCTGGTCGGCGCCGGCATGCGCTCGCATCCGGGCGTGACCGCCAAGTTCTTCGAATCGCTCACCGGCGCGGGGGTGAACATCGAGCTGATCTCGACCTCCGAGATCCGCATCTCGGTGGTCTGCCGCGCCGATGGCGTCCCGGCCGCAGTACAGGCCGTGCACACCGCGTTCGGTCTGGACGACCAGTCCGGCGAAGCCGTCGTCTACGGAGGTACCGGCCGATGACCCGCAAGGACAAGCCCACCCTGGCCGTGGTCGGCGCCACCGGCGCGGTCGGCACGGTGATGCTCGAACTGCTCTCCACCCGCCAGGACGTGTGGGGCGAGATCCGGCTGATCGCCTCGGCGCGCTCCGCGGGCAAGAAGCTGGTCGTGCGCGGCGAGGAGGTCGAGGTCGTCGCGCTCAGCGAGGAGTGCTTCGAGGGTGTGGACGTCGCGATGTTCGACGTGCCCGACGAGGTCTCCGCGCACTGGGCGCCGATCGCCGCGAGCAAGGGCGCGGTCGCGGTGGACAACTCCGGCGCGTTCCGGATGGACCCCGAGGTCCCGCTCGTGGTGCCCGAGGTCAACGCCGCCGCGGCGCGGGTGCGCCCGCGCGGCATCATCTCCAACCCCAACTGCACGACGCTGACCATGGTCGTCGCGCTGGGCGCGCTGCATGCCGAACTGGGCCTGAAGGAACTGACGGTCGCGTCCTACCAGGCCGCGTCCGGCGCCGGGCAGCCCGGGGTGGACGCGCTGCGCGAGCAGATCGGCAAGGTCGCGGGCAGCCAGACGCTGGGCACCCAGCCCGGCGATGTGCGCCGCGCGGTCGGCGACTTCGGCCCGTTCCCGGCGCCGCTCGTGCTCAACGTGGTGCCGTGGGCCGGCTCGCTCAAGGACGGCGGCTGGTCGTCCGAGGAACTCAAGGTGCGCAACGAGTCGCGCAAGATCCTGGGGTTGCCCGACCTGAAGGTGCACACCACGTGTGTGCGCGTCCCGGTGATCACCACGCACTCCCTCGCGGTGCACGCCGTGTTCGAGAACGAGGTCTCGGTCGCCCGCGCGCACGAGATTCTGGACGGTGCTCCCGGGGTGGTGCTGTGTGACGACCCGGAGAACGGCGAGTTCCCGACGCCGGCCGACGTGGTCGGTACCGACCCGACCTGGGTCGGCCGGGTGCGCCGATCGCTCGACGACCCGTTCGCGCTGGACATGTTCATGTGCGGGGACAACCTGCGCAAGGGCGCGGCGCTGAACACCGCCCAGATCGCCGAGGTCGTCGCCGCCGAGCTGATCGAGCGGGACTAGGTCGCCCGTCGCGGACCGATACGGCAGCCGGTGCCTCCGGGGGTGGGGGCACCGGCTGCCGCACGTGCGCGAAAGCTTCCCGGACCCGAGTGGCTGACCACACGTCACCTCGCCCACTACGGTGGGCGGATGTGTGGCTGAGCCGACGACCGTCCCCGGATCGCAGGCGCATACAACCTTCCCGGGGGGTCGGGTGTCCTACAGTCGTGGCAGAAATGGTCGTGAGGGCGGAGCCGGGGCTGCGCCCGGTTCGGATGCCGGTGGTCGGCGCGCTGGTTCCGGGCGTTTCGGGAGATTCGGTGTCCTCTGACGCGGGCGTCTCCAGCGACGTTCTCACCGAGACCTACCGTGCCCACTATGGTTCGTTGTTGCGCTTGGCTTCCCTGTTGCTCGACGACGCCCATTCGTGTGAGGACGTGGTGCAGGAGGCATTCGTGCGAGTGCACACCGCCCGGCATCGATTGCGCGAGGCCGACAAGACGCTCGCCTACCTGCGGCAGACCGTGGTCAATCTGTCCCGGTCCACGCTGCGGCGCCGGATCATGGGCATGCGATTGCTGTCCAGACCCGAGCCGGACTCGACCAGTACCGAGGACGGTTCGCGGCATGTGTTGGAACGCGACGTGCTGGTACGGGCGTTGCGCGAATTGCAACGGCGGCAGCGGGAAGTGATCGTGCTGCGCTATTACGCTGATCTGACAGAGGCTCAGGTGGCCGATCTGCTCGGGCTGTCGGTCGGCTCGGTGAAGGCGTACGCCTCACGCGGACTGGAAGCCCTCCGGGCCCGGATGGAGACGCCGTGACGAACGACCCGGGGACCCTTGGTCCCGACCCCGACGACCTCGCCGCGGAGGTTCGCCGGCGGCTGCACGAGGCCGTTGCCGACGTGCGGCCCGCGTCGGACGCGCTGGACCGACTGCGCGTCGCGGTGCCGGTTCGGCGTCGGCGTCGGCGGGCGGCCACGTTCGGCGCCGCCGGCCTGGTGGCGGTGCTGCTCGTGGGCACCCCCGTGTTGCGGACGGTGGTGACCGGCGACGACTCGAAGTCGAATGTCGGCGGGATCCGGTCCTCCTCGTCCGCGGTCAATGCCACCGAACCGCTGCCCGGGCCGAGCGAGGGGGTCAGCGCCGGCCTCCCGGGCGGCGCCGGCCAATCACATCCGGCGTCCCGAGGCGGCACCCCGACCACCGGTTCCGGCGCCTCGATCGCGCCGTCGAGCGGGCAGAGCGCGGGGGCCACCACGGGACAGACCGCGCTGCCCGCGACCAGCGCGCCGCCCACCGAGACGGTGCCGCCGGTCAAGCCGGTGCCCGCGTGTCTGACCACCGACCTGCTCGGGGAGGACGCGCACCTGGGCCCGGTCGGCTCGGACGGCCTGGCCTACGGCGTACTCCAGGTACGCAGCAACGCGGCCAAGGACTGCCAGGTGGCCGGCCCCGGCGTGGTCGTGGTGGTCTCCCCGCCGGGCAACCCGATAGTGCAGGTGACGGTGAGTCAGCACGCCAGTGGGGACGAGGCCGTCGCGCTGCCGGTGCCGTCCTCGTCGGCGGGCGGGATCACCCTTCGGCGCGGCCAGGCCTACGAGTTCCAGTTCGCCTGGAAGCCGCAGGCGCCCGGCACGGACGGCACATGCGGGGTCGGCGCGCCCAAGGCGCCGGTACCGGCACTGGGCTACGCGCTGGCCACCAACGACTTCAACGTGGCCAAGGTGACGCTGACCTCGACGTGTGGCGGCACGGTGTACCGCACCGACATCTACCGGACGGGGGAGTACCCGCGCGTGGGGTGACCCGCGCTCGGCCCCCGCCGGCGGGCGGTTACCGTTGGGGGGTGTACCGGTTCCTGCTCCAGCCGCGCTGGCTGGCCTTCCACATGATCGTGCTCGTCGCGGTCCCGGTGTGCGCGGCGCTGGGGTTGTGGCAGTTCCACCGCTACGGCGAACACAAGAGCAGCGGGGGCACCGGCGAGCAGGTGTCCGCGGCGCCCGCGGTGCCGATCGGCGAACTGGTGCCGCTCGGCACCAAGGTCCGCGGATCCGATCGCGGCCGGTCGGTCACGGTCGGCGGGACCTACGACGCGGCGCACCAACTGGTGGTGCCGGGACGCCGGCTGGACGGGCGGACGGGTTCCTATGTGGTGACCCCGCTGCTGGTCGCCGGTCGGCCGGCGGTCGTGGTCAATCGGGGCTGGGTCGAGGGGACGACCGCTCCCGCGCCGCCCGCCGGGCCGGTCACCGTCACCGGTCGGCTGGAGTGGTCGGAGGCCGAACACACCTCGGACGCGGACCGGGCCACCGATCTCAAGCCCGGTCAGCTGTCCATGATCAGCACCCCCGAACTGGTCAACGTGCTGCCCTACCCGCTCACCGACGGGTTCGTGGCGCTGACCGAGCAGTCCCCGACCGCCGACGCGGCGGCGCTCGCGCCGATGCCGCCGGCCAAGGAGTCGGGCGGCGGCGGCATTTCCGGCCGCGCGTGGCAGAACCTCGGCTATACCGCGCAGTGGTTCGTGTTCGCCGGGGCCGCGGTGTTCGTGTGGTGGCGTGTGGTCCGGCGGGAGGCGGACGAGCGGCAGGAGGAGCACGAGGCGCGACTGCTCGCGGAGCTGGGCGTCCAGAGCTGACACCCAGCCCCGTCGGGCGCGCGTACCGCTACGCCGGGTTCGGGATCGGCAGACCGATCATCCGGTCCACGAAGGCGAATTCCCCGCGTAGTTGCCGGATGCGCTCCTCCACCACCAGCGAGCCGTGGCCCGCGTCGAAGCGATAGACCTCGTGCGGCTTGCCGAGCTGTGCCAGTCGTTCGACGTAGTTCTCGATCTGCTTGATCGGGCAGCGCGGGTCGTTCTCGCCGGCGCTGATGTAGACGGGTACGCGCACCTGCTCGACGTAGCTCAGCGGTGAGGAGGCGGCCCAGCGCTCGGGTACCTCCTCGGGTGTACCGCCGAGCAACGTGCGGTCCATCGCCTTGAGTACGTCCATCTCGTCGTGGTACGCCGTGACGTAGTCGGCGACCGGCACCGCGGCCAGGCCCAGGGCCCACGCGTCGGGCTGCACGCCCAGGCCGAGCAGGGTCAGGTAGCCGCCCCACGAGCCGCCGGCGAGCACGATCTTGTCGGGATCGGCCAGGCCGGACTCGATCGCCCACTCGCGTACGGCGCCGATGTCCTCGAGCTCGATCAGGCCGATCCGGACCCGCAGCGCGTCGGTCCAGTCCTTGCCGTAGCCGGTCGAGCCCCGGTAGTTGACCCGGACCACCGCGAAGCCGTGGTCCACCCAGGCCGCGACGTCGGACGCGAAGTGGTCGCCGTCGTGCGCGGTGGGGCCGCCGTGGATGTTGAACAGGGTCGGGAACGGGCCCTCGCCGGCGGGCCGGGACACCAGCGCGTGTACCGGGCCGCCCGGGCCCTCGACCCACGCGTCGGAGACCGGGACCGAACCGGGTGCGCGCTCGCCGGGCGGGGTGAGCAGCACCTCGCCGCCGGTGGAGCGCAGTTCGGCGGGGGTCGCGCCGTTGGACCAGTGGTACTCGACGCTGCCGTCCGGCCGGGCGCCCGCGTTGCCGATGGTGCCGGGCGGGGTGTCGATCCGGGTGAGTTCCTTGCTCTCCAGGTCGTAGCGGTACAGCTCGGAACGCCCGTGCTGCTCGTGGTCGATCAGCAGCGCGCGGCCGTCGGGATACCAGTCGGCGGACAGGTCGCCGGGCAGCCCGAGGTCGAGTTCGGTCTCGGTGCCGGTCAGCGGCTCCCACAGCAGCGGCTCGTCCCGGCTGCGGCGCTGGTGTACGACAAGCAGTCGCTGGTCGCCGGCGACGGGGGAGAAGCCCATCGAGGACAGGTCGGACTCCGGTTGGCCGCCCTCGGGGCCGTCGTGCAGGTCGGCCACCGGGGTGCCGTCCAGGCGCAACACGCGCAGCGACGAGTGCATCGCGTCGCCGTGCTCGTTGTGCGCGATGGTCAGGTAGGCGGCGTCCTCGGACAGCCCGGAGAGCCAGGCCGATTCGGTGTGGCGGTAGACGGTCACCGGTTCGGCGCCGGGGCGCGCGACGTGGATCGAGGAGCCCTCGTCGTCGGTCATCCGGCCGACCACCACGGTGCCGTCCATGGCCAGCCCGAGCCCGCCGGGGTAGGAGGGGGCGAGGCCGGGGACGGCGACCTCGTCCGGGCCGCCGGCGAACGGCTGCCGCATCCAGATGCCGAACTCGTCGCCGTCGGTGTCCGCGAACCACCAGATCCACTGTCCGTCCGGGCTGATCCGGGCCGACGCGGTGCCGTTGGGTCGGTCGGTGACCTGCCGCTGTTCGCCGGTGACCCGGTCCCACGCGTAGATCTCGTAGGTGCCCGAGGCGTTGGAGACGAAGACGGACTTGGCGGGGGCGTGTTCGGCCCAGCGCGGCAGGCTGATCCGGGCCGCGCGGTAGCGGCGTTCCCAGGCGGGGGTGGGCGGGGTGCTCGGCGACGGGGTCTCGCCGGCAGGCGTGGCGGTATCGGCGGGCGTGGTGTCGGCGGTGGTGCTCTCGACGGTGTTCGAGGCGGCGTTCTCGGTGAAGTTCTCGGTGAAGTTCTCGGCGACGTTTTCGGTGGCGTTCTCGGGAGCGGGCATGTGGCAATTCAACTACGTGGGATGCGGTTGTGTTCCGTCACCGTCCGACATCGTTTGACTCCGAGCAGACGCGCGTAGCGGGGGCGGGCGGCGAACTCGGCGAGGGACCAGATCGCCGGGCGGCCGACCTCGCGACACAGGTGCAGCACCCGATCGGGGCCCAGGTGGACGCCGACGTGCGCGGCGTAGCCGGGGGTCCGGTCCGGGCGCGGGCCGCCGTCGAACAGAACCAGATCCAGCGGCGCGGGTTCGGTGACCCGGACGGTCGCGGCGACGTCGGCCCACAGCTCCGAGGAGCGCAACGGCGGGACGTGCAGGCCGTGATGGGCGAGGAAGGTGTACGCGTACAGCTGGCAATTGGCGCCCGCCGACAGATCGCCTGCGGTGACTGCCTGCGGATGCCGGGCGTATACGTACGGAACGGTGCGAAATCCCGCCGGCAGGACGGACAATGACGGGTCGTCGGCAGTATCGGCCATGTGGCGACTTTCAATTCGGGGAATCAAGATCGCCATTATGGATCAACGACGGGGGCATGCGCAGTCGAATTTTTGGCTCGCGTCGATCGACAACTCTTGACGGTCAAGAAAACGCAACGATACATTCCTCGTGGTCGAGCGACAGGCGCCCGAGGTGTCGTGCGGCGGGTGTGAACGTATCCAATCGGCTCGATCGAGGGGATATCTCCTTGTCCACCGGTACGGAGCACATCGATTTCGATCATGCGCTGCTCGCCTACGAGACCGTGGCGGCAGACTACGAGAAGATCGCCGAGGATCCGGACTTCGCCCGCTGGATTTCCTTCTATGCGCAGCTCTTCGATCGATACGGATCGGCCGGCACGCCGTCCGGAAAGCCGACCGGAAAGCAGCTGCTCGACCTGGGTTGCGGAACGGGCCTGAGCACCCTCGCCTTCCGGGATCTGGGATATGCGGCGACCGGCTTCGATCTTTCGCCGTCGATGATCGAGCTGGCCCGGGCCAAGCCGGCGGCGGCCGGGATCTCCTTTTCGGTCGGCGATCTGCGCGATATCCCGGACCTGGGTGACTTCGACGTGGTCACCTGTATCGGCGAACCGCTGAGTTATCTCACCGACGACGAACAACTCGGGCAGGCGTTTTGGGGCGTGGCGAAACTCCTGGCCGAGGGCGGTGTCTTCGTCTTCGACATGAACACGCTCGGCATCTACCGACGGGTCTACGCGACGACCCAGATCTTCGAAGCGGAAGACCGGTTCGAGGTCTGGCGCGGCGACCCGGGACCGGTGGCGCCCGACGGCATCGTTACCGTCGCGCACGACTACTTCGCGCGCGAGGACGCGGGCTGGCGGCGGGTCTCCTCGCGGCACGTCTACCGCCACCACTCCGACGCGACCGTGCGCCGGGTGCTCGCGGACGCGGGTCTGCGGGTGCTCGGGGCGCATGGCATCACGGCCGGCGAGTTGACCGAGTCCGGCGAGGGCGACGAGGAACGCGGCCGCAAAATCGTTTACGTGGCCGGCCGCTGACCGACCCGGTGCCCGGCCGGGTGCCCTGTGCCCTGTGCCGTGCGTGGGGCGCCCGTGCGCCGTTTTCCGTGTGCCGCCGAAGGGCGGCCACCTCGATCCCGGCTGCATCCCATCCCCGGGTGCTTGCGTTTGTCGAAAGCCCGGGCCCGGATCGGCCGTATTCATCGACCGTATCGACCGTGCGGAGAGGGGGTGTGCCATGCGCAAGATGACCCTGATCGTCAAGCCGATCGTCGTCGAGGACTCCTTCCGAGTCCCGTTCTCCTCGTGAACATGTGATCTCGTGATCTCGTGATCTCGTGATTTGGCAAGCTCGTAATCTCGTGACCCGGAGCCCGGCGGCGGATTGTTTCCGAGTCCTGTTCTCCGCGTGACTCAGGGTGGGGCCGGAAATCTTTCCGGCCCCACTACGCATCGTCGGGAGCGATCGAAGCCATGCCCATGTCCATGCGCAGAGCGCGCAGCATCGTCTGCTATTGGCACGAGAATTCCTTCGTCGTCGAGAACTATCGCACCCGGACCACTTCCGCGCTCGATCCGATGGCCGCGGCGCTGTTGCACGAGTTGGGCGACTGGATCGACGAGGAGAAGATCGCGGCCCGATTCCCGGATTTCGACGCGGAATCCGTCCGGGAATCCATCGCCGCTTTGCGCGAGGTCGGCCTGGTCGTGCGCCGGGACGACCCGGAGGCGGATCGGGACGACGCGGTCGGTAACTCCTGGACCGCCTGGCATCCATGTGCGCGGTATATGCACGCGATGACCAAGGATGTCCCGTTCGTGGATCCCACGGTGGAGATACGCGAACGCCTGGCCGGTGAATCCGCCGCACCCGCACTCTTCAAGTCGTATCCGGACGCCGACCTCGTGCTGCTGCCCCGCGTCCCGCGACGATTCGACGCGTCCTTCGACGAGGTGCTCTACGCCCGCCGCACACACCGGTCCTTCGCCGCCCGGGAGGTGCCGCTCGAGGACTTCGCCACGCTGCTCGCGACCGTGTTCGGCCCCACCGGCTTCATCGACGCGGACGCCTTCGGCGGCCTCATGCAACGCACAAGCGCATCGGGTGGAGCCCGCCAGGAGATCGAGGCATACCTCGCGGTGCGCCGCGTCGCACACCTGGAACCCGGCATCTACCACTACAACGTGCTCAAGCACGGCCTCGAGTTCCTCAAGCCGAGCCCACCGTGGGAGCGGATCGCCCGGCTCGGCGTCGACCAACCCGGCATCGAACAGGCCGCCTTCGTGGTGGTGCTCACCTCGCTGGTCGAGCGGCTCCAGGCCAAGTACAAGACGGCACGCGCGTATCGGGTCATGCTCATGAACGCCGGCCACTTCGGCCAGACCTTCGCCCTGACCGCCACCGCCCTGGGCCTCGGTCCCTTCCAGACCGCAGCCTTCACCGACACCGAACTCGAAGCCCTCCTCGACCTCGACGGGGTGACCGAAACCGCCGTGTACCTACTCGGCGCCGGTGTCCCGGGACCCCCGACCCGCCCGGACGGAACCGACACCCCGAAGCCCCCCGCAGGCCTGACCACCTTCCGCAGGACGCGCCTCGACGCGGGGGCGCCGGTCGCCGCCCACGTCGACGACGGAAAGGCCCTCGGGCCCCGGCTCGGCCCGAACCACCGGACATCGAAGCTCACGGAGTCGACGGAGCCGGTCGCATGACCGACACCGGAAACCGGGCGCTCCGCGAGCAGTTCGCGAGCCGGCCCGGATGCCCGTCCTGCTCGGGGTGAACGAGGTCGCCGCGCTCACCCCTGACCTGCTGTGGCATCAGGCCACACCACAGACCTCCCGACCGCCGCAAGGCGTCGGGTGGACGGCTCCAACAGTGACCACTTCGGAGGAGGTGAACCACTATGCAGAAGCTCTTCGCGCGTCTTACCCGCAAGTCGATGCCGGGGCGGTACCCCTGGCACTGAAGGCCGCGGTGATCCCGGCCGGAGGAAAGCGGCAGGGCCGCGACATTGCGGCCCTGCCTGCTCCCGGCCGCCCCACAGAGATGCCGGGCGGCCGGGAGCCTCGGCGCGCACCAGGAAGGAGCAGCCGATGAACGCCGTGCGGACGCCAACCGACGCCGGCTACAGCTGGCGGTCGTTCACCCGGGTCTACAACGCCGATCGGATCGGCTTCCTGGCCTCGCTCCCCGCCACCGGGCCGGTCGTGCGGATGGCCGCCAACCTGGTCTTCGTGTCCGACCCCGCCCTGATCGAGGCGGTCTTCCGGGCGACGAACACCGACTTCCGGATGCCCCTGAACCGCAGGCTGGAGACCGTCGACGCGGGCCGGGGCGACGCGGCGCTGGAAGCTTGGATGGACGCCCGCCGGCGTGCCTCGACGTCCGTACGCCGCACGGTGACCGGCGGCGGCGGCGACGACCCGACCGGACCGGCCGAGCTGCGCGAGCTGGTCGAGGGATGGAAGACGGCCGGGGAGGCCGCCGGCGTGGTCGAGGACCTGACCCGGCTGAACCTGCGGGCGTCCGTCCGGCTGGTGGCCGGGCGGCCCGACGCAGGCTTGGCAGAAGGCACCCGGGCACTCCTGCCCAGCCTGATCGCGGTCGTCGACAACGGCACCCGGTTGCCCGGGCTGCTGGCGTTGTTGTCCCGGCGGCACCGGCGGGCACGGCGCGACGACGATGCGCTGGTCGACCGCCTCCGCGCGATGATCGCCCCAGCGTCGGGTTCGGGCTCGGGCTCGGGTTCGGGTTCGGGTTCGGGAGGCATCATCGGGGACCTGGCCGACGCGGGGCTCGACCCAGATACGATCGCCAACCTGGCCGTGGCAGTCCTGCTGGCCGGAACACTCGTGCCCGCCGCGGCGGGCTCCTGGCTACTGGCCCTCCTGACCGCCCACCCCGACTGGCAGGACCGCGTTCGGACCGATCCCGGCGCCGGATCCAGGGTGGTCAACGAGGCCCTCCGCCTCTACCCGCCGACCTGGCTGATCAGCCGGACGGTGGCCCGCGACGGCGTCTACGCCGGATGGAAGCTGCGCGCCGGTGACGAACTGGTCATTTCGCCCTACGTCAGTCATCGCGACCCCGACGTCTTCCCGGACCCCGAGGAGTTCCGGCCCGAACGCTGGGTCGACCAACAGCCGGGCATCGCCGAGTACTTCCCCTTCGGCGCGGGCGCCCGACGCTGCATGGCCGCAGAACTGGCGCTGCAACGCCTCGAGCAACTCGTGCACGAGGTCACCCGCAGCGGCGCCAGGCTGACGGGAGAGTTCCCTTCGTCGATCTCGACGACAAGCACGTTGTTCCCCGTGCTCCTGCGGGTGGGGTTCGCCGGCCGGCCGTCGGGCCACGTCTCTTCGACCTGACCGGGGCAGATCATGCGCATCGGACTCACGGATGTCGACATCCACTTCACCGCGTCCACCCGGCGGCCGTTTGTTGTGCAACGGTTCCCGGCCGACCATCCCGGTACGGTCCGAGGCGGCGTGATCGTCGGGTTGGTGGAGGAGGCCGGTCACCAGGTGTTGTGGGACCGGCCCGAGCGCTCGGACCGGTTGATGCGGGAGTTCGTCCGCGCACCGGGCCTGTCGGTAGGCACGCCCTGATCCGTCATCCCCTTCCCGTCCTCACCGAAGGTTCTGCCGATGACCGCACGGTACTTGCACATGTCCCCGTCACCCGGGCAGGTGCTGCGCGCGCTGGACCACCTCGGCCCGTCCGTGTCCGCGAAGATCCGCGAGCAGTTCGTGATCACGCCACCGTTGGAACCGGCCGCGACACAGGCCGGGCTGGGCGCGGCGACCAGCGCGGTCATCGACGGTCTCGACGCCATCCGGGACGACATCTGCGGCGGTGACCTCAAGGCGATGGCCAAGCTCTGCCCGGCCGCGCCGAGCGAGTACGAACTGATCGCCATGCAGCCGTGGCAGGACTGGTCGACCATCGCCCGGCCGGACGTGGTGACCAGCGGCGGCCGGCCGGTGGTCGTGGAGATCAACGCCGACTCCCCGGCCGGGTCGTTCAGCCTGCACGACGCGCCGGCCGAGCTCGGCGTCCGGGTGGAAGCGGAACCGCCCCGGACGATGCGGGCGCTGATCGACGCACTGCCGCTGACCCCGGGCGTGGACCGGGTGGCCGTCTGCTATTGGCGCCACGAGATCGAGAGCGCGCCGTCCGCGTGGTCCTACGGGGCGTTCGTCAAAGCGCTCGAGGGCCATGGGATCGACGCCTTCCACTGTCCCCTCGAGGACTTGGACATCGATCGTCGCGGCGTGCACCACCGGGGCGACCCGGTCACCGTGATCTACCGATACTTCGAATCGCCCGACCAGGGCCGACACGATGAACTCGCCCTGCCGCGCCGGGCTTTCGCCAGTGGGCTCGAGGGCCTGGTCCGGGTGTCCACCGGATACCTCGGCGAGATCCTGGCCGCCAAGCTCTCGCCGGCGCTGCTGTCGGACGACGGCCTGCCGGCCCGGATGCAGCCGTCGCCGGCCGACCGGCTGCGGGACCACGTGCCCTGGACGCGGGTGGTCGAGCCGGGCGATACCACGTACGCCGGAGAGCGGGTCTCCCTCCCCGAGTTCGCCCTTGCCCACCGGAACCGGCTGTTGCTCAAACCGGTACGCGGCCACGCCGGGCTCGGCATCACCGTGGGCGCGGAGGTCGGCGAGGCGCAGTGGGCCGCCGCGGTCCGAGCCGGGCTCGACGCCGACGGGGAGCAGGCGCTCGCGGTGGTACAGGAGGTCCACCCGCCGGACACCTCGCCGGTCCGTTTCTCCGACGCCGACGGCGTGGTCACCTCGGTGACCACCCGGAGCGTCGACGGGGTGTTCATCCTCGACTCCCGGCCCGTCGCGGCCCTGCGGCGGTTCGCCATCACCCCGGGCGGCACGGTGAACATCAACCCGCGCAGCGGATACGCGCCGTCCCCGGTGTGGTGGCAGGCGTCGGGTCCCACCGGGTGACCGACAAGTCCGACGCCCGCACAACCCCGCGGTCGGGTCTGTCGCCGGAGACCGGCAAGTTGCAGCGGTGTCGGGCCGAGCAGGAACAGACGGTCGACCCCGGTTTCGCGCGGGCAACGCGCCAGAGGCCCTATCGGAGTCATCCGATAGGGCCTCTGACCTGGGTCGGGGTGGCGGGATTTGAACCCACGGCCTCTTCGTCCCGAACGAAGCGCGCTACCAAGCTGCGCCACACCCCGATGCTGCGCGTTCAGCTTAGCGGGTCGGGGGCCTGAGGCGAAATCCGGTTTAGCGGGGGGCTGACTGACGGGCCGTCAGGGTGAGGAGGGTGGCTTCCGGGGGGCAGGCGAAGCGGAAACGGGCGTAGCGGGAGGTGCCGCAGCCGGCGGAGACGTGGAGGTAGGCCTCGCGGTCGGCGGAGAGGTGTTTGGACAGGCCCTTGGCGCGTTTGCGGTCGAGGTCGCAGTTGGTGGTCAGGGCGCCGTAGAAGGGGACGCACACCTGGCCGCCGTGGGTGTGGCCGGCGATGATCAGCGGGTAGCCCTCGGCGGTGAAGGCGTCCAGGGCGCGCAGGTAGGGGGCGTGCACCACGGCCAGGGAGACGTTCGCGCTCGGGTCGGGGCCGCCGGCCACCTGTTCGTAGCGGTCCCGGTCGATGTGCGGGTCGTCCAGGCCGACCAGTTCGATCTCCAGGCCGTCCACCTTGAGTCGGCCGCGCGCGTTGTTGAGGTTTTCCCAGCCCGCCCGGTCGAAGCCGTCCCGCAGGTCGGTCCACGGGTTCTCCGGGCCGAGCCGGCGGGTGCCGTCGTCGCGGCGGAGGTAGTCGGTGGGGATCTTGGGCCGGGGACCGAAGTAGTCGTTGGAGCCGAATACGTACGCCCCGGGACGGCCCAGCAGGGGGCCGAGGGCGTCCAGCGTCTCGGGGACCGCGTCCGGGTCGGACAGGTTGTCGCCGGTGTTGAGGACGAAGTCGGGGTGCAGCGCGTCGAGTCGGCGCAGCCATTCCTGCTTGCGGCGTTGGCCGGACACCATGTGGATGTCGGACACCTGGAGGATCCGTACCGGTCGCGCGCCGCGAGGCAACACCGGCACCTCGACCCGACGCAGGCGGAACGAACGGGCCTCGTAGGCCGCCGCATAGGTGAGGCAGGCGGCCCCGGTGACGGCAACGGCAAGGGGAAAGGCTGAACGCGGTCGCATCCCTCCATGCTGGCAGAGCCGGCCGGTCGTCGGCAGTCTCGCCGGCGCACGAGGGCCGCGCGCAGGCCCGGCGCGCGGGCTCCTCGCGCTTAATCGCGCGGGCTCCTCGCGCTTAATTGGGTACGGCCGCGTGCCTCGCGGCTGCGACACTTGTGCGCATGAGCACCTTCAAGAGCCGTTTGCAGAGCGACCTGACCGAGGCCATTCGGTCCCGTGACGAACTGGTCTCCTCGACGCTGCGCCTCACCCTGACCGCGATCACCAACGAGGAGGTCGCGGGCAAGACCGCCCGCGAGCTGTCCGACGACGAGGTGCTCAAGGTCATCGTGCGCGAGGCCAAGAAGCGTCGTGAGGCGGCCGAGGCCTTCGCGCACGGTGGTCGGGCCGAGTCCGCCGCCCGCGAGCGTGCCGAGGGTGAGGTGCTCGCGGCCTACCTGCCGGCCCAGCTGTCCGACGACGAGCTGAAGCTGATCGTCGCGGAGGCCATCGCGCAGACCGGGGCGAGTGGTCCGCAGGCGATGGGTCAGGTGATGAAGGTGGTCCGGCCCAAGGTCGGCGACCGGGCCGAGGGCGGCCGGATCGCCGCCGAGATCAAGAGCCAACTGGGCGGCTGACCCGCCGGGGGCCGGCCGGGGGCCCGCCGGGCGGGTCCGATCGGTCCCACCCGCGCCCGGGCCTCGGGTCGCCCGCCCGACCCCGCGCCACACACGCCGATGGTGGTGCCCCCGAACGACTCGGGGGCACCACCATCGGCGTTTCTCATCGACGGTCGGACCAATCGGATCGACGGTCGGACCAATCTGCCCAAAAGGTCAGAACCCGCCCCAGCCTCCGCCCCCCAGCGGGTCACCCGTCGGCGGCCGGGAGTGGCCCGGCGGGCGCGTCGTGTCGGGCGGCGGTTTGCTCGTGCCGCCGCCCCCGTCGGACGACGGTGGCGTGGACGGCTGAGTCCACGGGGGAGTCCATGGCGGCCTGGTGTTGCCATTGCCCGGTGGGCGGTTCTGGTCGCGCGGCTTGGTCGTGCCGTCGTCCCCCTTCCGGTTGGGATCCGGCTTCGGCGGGATCGTGCCGCCGGGCGGGTCCACGAAGCCCGGCGCGTCCGCCCCCTTGAGCGCGCCGTTCATCGCGCTCTTCCAGATCGGTCCGGGGACCTGTCCGCCGTAGACCTTGTCGTAGGGGACGCCGGCGATGGTGATGTCGACCATCTCGACATCGTTCTTGGCGCCACCGATCCACACCGCGGTGGACAGGTTCGGCGTGTAGCCGACGAACCAGGCCGCCTTGCGGTGGTCGGTGGTCCCGGTCTTGCCCGCGTTGTCCCGGTCCTTGAGCCCGGCCATCGCCCCGGTGCCGTCCTCGACCACGCCCTTGAGCAGCGCGTTGATCGTGTCCGCCGTGCTCTGCTTCATCACCTGCTTGCAGCCCGCCTGCGGGACGGCCAGCTTGGTGCCGTCGAGCTTGGCCACCTCGGCGACCGCGATCGGCGCGCAGTACACACCGCGACTGGCGAACGCGGCGTACGCCGCCGCCATGTTCATCGGCGCGATCGTGTTGGAGCCCAGCGTCATGCTGCCCACCTGCTGGAGCGCCTTGCCGTCGCCCGAGTGCACCCCGAGCTGGTCCGCCAGCGTGGCGATCGGGCACAGCCCGACGTCCTTGGACAACAGCACGAAGTAGGTGTTGATCGACTTCTCCAGCGCGGTCTGCATGTTCCAGGTGCCGACCTCGCTCGAACTCTCGTTGTTCACCTTGAAGCTCGAGTCCGGCGCGGTCGGTTTGTCACACGTGCGGAACTTCTCCTTCCGCATGTCGATCTGGGCATCGGTCGAATACTCCTGGTCGACCTTCATCCCACTCTCGAGGGCCGCCGCGGCGGTGATCGGCTTGAACGTCGACCCGGTCTGGAAGCCGTACGTCGAGCCGCCCATGTTGTGGTCGACCGAGTAGTTGAGCGTGGTCTCGTAGTCGCCGAACCCGTACGGCCGACTCTGCGCCATCGCCTTGATCCGGCCGGTGCCCGGCTCGACCATCACGACCGCGTCGGCGACCGGGTCCTTTTGGAGTACACCCTTGGTTGCGGCGGTGTAGGCCGCCTTCTGCGCCTTTCGGTCCAACGTGGTGGTGATCCGCAGTCCACCCTCACGCCACAACCGGTCCCGCTCGTCGCGGTTCGCGCCGAACGCGGGGTCGTTCTTGACCACCCGCTCGACGTAGTCGCAGAAGAACGCGGCACCGTCGATCTGGTCGGCGGTGATGCAACCGTTGGGCAGCGGTTGGGTCTTCAGACCCAGTTCGGTGGCCTTCGCCGCGTCGGCGTCGGCCTGCGAGATGACCTTCACCTCGACCATGCGCTGCAACACGATGTTGCGGCGTTCCCGGGCGGCGTTCGGATAGCCGATCGGGTCGTACGCCGACGGCGCCTGCACGACGCCGGCCAACAGGGCCGCCTCGGGCAGGGTCAGGTCCTTGGCGTGCTTGCTGAAGTAGCGCTGCGACGCGGCCTCGATGCCGTACGCCTGGCGGCCGAAGAAGGTGATGTTGAGATACCGGTTCAGGATCTCGTCCTTGGACAACCGCTGTTCCAGGCCGATCGCGTACTTCAGTTCCTTGATCTTGCGCGAGACCTCCTGAGCCTGGGCCTTGGCCACCTTGGCCGGGTCGTTGCCGGCCTCCTCCACGAAGATGTTCTTCACGTATTGCTGGGTGAGGCTGGAGCCGCCCTGCTTGGATCCGGCGCCACCCGACTGCTGGTTGCGCAACAGCGCGCGCAGGGTGCCCTTGAGGTCGATCGGACCGTGCTCGTAGTAGCGCGAGTCCTCGATCGCCACGATCGCCTGACGCATGATCGGGGAGATCTGGTCGAAGTTCACCAGGATGCGATACCGGTCGTAGACCATCGCGAGCTGGTTGCCCTCGGAGTCGAGGATGTACGACGGCTGCGACAGGAACGGTTGATCCAGGTCGCTGGGCAGGTCGTCGAAGTTTTCCGACGCCGCCTTCGCGGTCAGGCCGAAGCCACCCACGAACGGCAGCGCGATTCCCGCGACCAGGGCACCGGCGAGGATGCTCGCACCCACGAAGGCGGCGAACCGGCCCACGAAGCCCAACGGGGTTCGTGGGCGGGACGAGCCGCGTTTCGGGCGGGCCGAGCCGGAGGAAGTTCGGGCCATGGGCGACAGCCTACGTGCCGAAACACCCTACGCGGGGAAGGCGCTTCGCCTAAGCTGGCCGGGCAGCCGGGGGATTCGTGTCACCCCGCATTTCACTCTTTGGAGTGAATGTGACCGGATGTCGCATCCCGCTGCCGTGCTCCGTGCCGACGACGCGTCTCCTGCTGAGTGAAGCCGAGACCGAAAGCGCAAGAGCATTCACCCGGACGGGTGGGTCCATATTTGCGCATAGTCCTTCCGGGCCATCGATGACTGCCCGCGCAGGGGCTGTTGCGCGTGCTCAGGGTTTCGTACCGTCCTGCTTGGCGTAGGGAATTCCCTTCGCCGCCGTTGGGGGAGCCTCGAAAATCGGGAGAGGACGGCACCAGCATGAGCTGGGTTACCGACTGGAGCACGCAGGCCGCCTGCCGGAGCACCGATCCGGACGAGCTGTTCGTGCAGGGGGCGGCGCAGAATCGCGCCAAGGCAGTGTGCACCGGGTGTCCGGTCCGCACCGAGTGCCTGGCCGACGCGCTGGACAACCGAGTGGAGTTCGGCGTCTGGGGCGGCATGACCGAGCGGGAGCGGCGCGCGCTGCTGCGCCGCCGGCCGATGATCACCTCGTGGCGTCGGCTCCTGGAGACCGCGCGCGAGGAGTACGAGCGCGACATCCACGGAGACGAGGAGTTTCGGGTCGCCGGCTGAGGACACCTCGCCGGCGGGCAAGGGATCGCCCGACACGTGTCGGGCACCGACCGACCGCCACCGCGTTCGAACGTCACCGCCCACCGGGGCCGGGAGTCAGGCCCGGGTCCCGGTGGACCGGCGACGACCTCACGCGGCGGGTCGCCCGCGAACGCGACCGCGAGGTCGGGCCGGACCGCAAGGTCGGGACCACGCCGCGATGTTCGGGGCAGGTTCGCGAGCCGAACCCGAGCCGCAGTCGGCCGCCGCGAGGTCGGCCCGCGCCCGGGCCCGGACGGATCACGCGCAGCCCCTGCACCTCGGGGCGGACCGGGTGTGCGCTCCTCCCGCGGCGCCGGCCGCGAGGTCAGCCCGCGCCCAGGCTCGCGCCGATCACCCGCAGCCCGTCCAGGTCGTGCACGTCGCCGGGCAGCGCCGGCACCTCGGCCACCCGTACCTCGGGGTGGATCGAGGTGAACCGGGTGCGGGTGCGCTCCTCCCGGTCGATCACCCGCAGCCGCTCGGCGTGCAGCGTGAGCAACCCGGCGACCAGGCGCAGGTCGGTGGGATGCGGCGCGTCCTCGACCGGTTCGCCGTCGGCCTGTTCGGTCAGCGACTCGGCGGCGGCCAGGCTGCGTTCGGCGGACAACCGACCCGCGCGCGTGGCGTGTACGCGGTTGAGCACCAACCCGGCCAGCGGCATGCGCTCGGCGCCGAGCCGGTCGACGAAGTACGCCGCCTCGCGCAGCGCGTCCTTCTCCGGCGCGGCGACCACCAGGAATGAGGTGCCCCGAGCCTGGAGCAGCTTGTAGGTCGCGTCGGCGCGCTTGCGGAAGCCGCCGAAGGTGGTGTCCAGGGCGGCCACGAAGGTCTGGATGTCGGTCAGCAGATGGGTGCCGACCACCTTGCTCAGCGCGCCGGTCATCAGCCCCATGCCCGCGGACAGGAACTTGAGCGCGCCGCGCCCGCCGACCTTGGCCGGGGCGGAGAGGATCCGGATCAGCCGGCCGTCCAGGAACGAGCCGAGCCGCTGGGGGGCGTCGAGGAAGTCGAGCGCGGACCGGCTCGGCGGGGTGTCGACCACGATCAGGTCCCACTCGCCGGTCGCGTGCAACTGGCCCAGCTTCTCCATCGCCATGTATTCCTGCGTGCCGGCGAAGCCCGCGGACAACGACTGGTAGAACGGGTTGTCCAGGATCTGCTGCGCGCGCTCGGGGTCGGCGTGTTGCTCGACGATCTCGTCGAACGTGCGCTTCATGTCGAGCATCATCGCGTGCAGGCTGCCGCCCTTGGTCTCGTCGACGTCGACCACCCGGCGCGGCGTGTTGTCCAACTCGGTCAGCCCCATCGACTGGGCGAGTCGGCGCGCCGGATCGATGGTCAGCACCACCACGTCCCGACCACGCTCGGCGGCGCGCAGCCCGAGTGCCGCGGCCGTGGTCGTCTTGCCCACCCCGCCCGAGCCGCAGCAGACCAGGATCCGGGTGCCCGGGTCGTCGATCAGCGCGTCGATCTCCAGCCTGTTCATGCCATCCCCTGCTCGCGCAGCGCCTCGGCGAGGCGGTACAGCCCGCCCAGGTCCATCCCGTCGGCCAGCAGCGGCAGTTCGTAGACCGGCAGGTCCAGGTCGCGGATCAGCCCGCGCCCGGTGCTCTCCAACTCGATCCGGCTCGCGTGCTCGTCGGCCTCGGCCAGCAGCGAGGCGACCAGCGGCCGGGTGGGTTTGATGCCGCCGGCGAGCAGGCCGGCCTCGAGCAGCTCGGGGGTCAGCCGCCGGCCGGTGTCGCTCTCGTCCTCGGCCTGCAGCGGCGGGCGGGCCATGTTGATCACCACGCCGCCGGTCGGCAGGCCCGACTCGCGCAGTTCGCCGACGCCGTCCACGGTCTCCTGGACCGGCATCTCCTCCAGGAGGGTGACCAGGTGCACCGCGGTCTGCGGCGAGCGGATCACCCCCATCACCGCCTCGGCCTGGGTGTGGATCGGGCCGAACCGGGCCAGCCCCGCCACCTCGGTGTTGACGTTGAGGAAGCGCGCGATCCGGCCGGTGGGCGGCGCGTCCATGACCACCGCGTCGTAGGCGAACCGGCCCTGCACCCGGCGCCGCGCCGACTCGCACGCCTTGCCGGTCAGCAGCACATCGCGCAGACCCGGCGCGATGGTGGTGGCGAAGTCGATCGCGCCCAGCTTCTTCAGGCCCTTTCCGGCCCGACCCAGGTGGTAGAACATGTCCAGGTATTCGAGGAGCGCCTCCTCCGGGTCGATCGCGAGCGCGTACACCTCGCCACCGCCCGGGGCGACCGCGATCTTGCGGTCCTCATACGGCAGATGCGCGCAGTCGAAGAGCTGGGCGATGCCCTGCCGGTCCTCCACCTCGACCAGCAGGGTGCGTCGCCCGCCGGTGGCCAGGGCCAGGGCCAGCGCGGCGGCCACCGTGGTCTTGCCGGTGCCGCCCTTGCCGCTGACCACGTGCAGGCGCACGCCCTCCCAATCGGCGTCGCCGTCGACGGTACGCGCCGGCGACGTGGTCACGGCAGCCGCCGGTCGGCCGGGACCCGGCCCCGGCCCACCCGGATCCCGGCCCTGATCGGCCTACTCCATTCGGCCGCACCCGCGATCCGACCCGACCCGTGTGGCCTCGCACCCAAACTCACGAGTCGAGCCTAACCACCCGGTCCCCGCCGGGTCGGAGGTGATCCCCCCGTGGTGACCCGAGTCACGTCACCGTCGCCCGGATGGCGTAGCGCGCATCCCGGTGCGCCCCCGTCTCCAGGATGTCCCCGAGCACCCGTACGGACTCGACCACGTCGGCGTAGCCGATGTAGAGCGGATTGAAGCCGAAGCGCAGCACGTCCGGCGGCCGCACGTCGCCGATCACGCCCCGGTCGATCAGCGCCGCCATCACCGCGTGCGGCTCCGGGTGGCGCACCGCGACCTGGCTGCCGCGCAGCGCGTGCTCGGTCGGGGTCAGCGTCTCCAGGCCGAGGTCGGCGACGCACGCGATGAACAGGTCGGTGAGCGCGAGGCCCTTGGCCCGCACCGCCACCATCGACACCCCCTCGTACGCGTCGAGCGCGGCTTCGAGGGCGAGCATCGACAACAGCGGCGGGGTGCCGATCCGGGCCCGCTCGATGCCCGGCGCCGGGGTGTAACCCGCCTCCATCCCGAACGGGTTCGCGTGCCCGTGCCAGCCGGTCAGGGCCGGTGCGAAGGCCGCGATGTGCCGCTCGGCGACATAGACGAAGGCGGGCGCGCCCGGGCCGCCGGACAGGTACTTGTAGCCGCACCCGACGGCCAGGTCGACGTCGTACGCGTCCAGGTCGATCGGGAGGGCACCCGCGGAATGGCACAGGTCCCACAGCGCCAAGGCGCCCGCGGCATGCGCGGCGGCGGTCAGCCCGGGCAGGTCGCGCAACTCGCCGCTGCGGTAGTCGACGTGGTTGTACGCGATCACCGCGACCGTGTCGCCGGCCACGAGCAACGCCTCGGCCAACGCGTCGACCGGCACTCGGCGTACCTCGGCGCCGAGCAGCTTCGCGATCGACTCGGCCAGGTAGAGGTCGGTCGGGAAGCTGTCCGGGTCGGCCAGCACCACAGTGCGCCCGGGCCGCAGTCGCAGTGCGCCGGCGATCGTGTTGAAGATCTGTACCGACGTCGAGTCGCCGCAGATCACCTGGCCGGGCGCGGCGCCGAGCAGCGCGCCGATCCGGTCGCCGATCCGGGCCGGCGCGTCCCACCAGTCGTTGGCGTTCCAGGAGCGGATCAGGTCGGTGCCCCACTGGCGGTGCACCGCGTCGTGCAGGGCGTCGGGCACCGCCGCGGGCAACGCGCCCAGCGAGTTGCCGTCGAGGTAGATCACCCCGGCCGGCAGCAGGAAACGTTCGCGTACGTGCGCCAGCGGATCGGCGGCGTCCAGCTCGGCGGCCTCGGCGACCCTGTTCGGCAGGGAATCGGACATGCTGCACCCATCTCTCGATGAACCGATGAAGTCGATGAACTCGATGAACTCGATGTACTGCGCCGAATCAGACCCGCGCCGGTTCGATCAGGGTGCGCATGGTCCACAACTCGGGAAAGACGCGCTCCCGGACGGTCTGTTCCAACCAGGACGCACCGGCCGATCCACCCGTACCCGGTCGATTGCCCAGCGCGCGCAGTGTCGTCGCCAGATGCCGCTCACGCCAGTGGGTCCAGCGCTCGGAGACGTCGGTGAGCGCCTCGCCGAGCTCGACCAGATCGGGAACGCCGTCGCTGTAGGCGGTTGCCCACGCGCGCTCGACGTCCGGGCACGGCACGTACGGCCGGCTTCGATCCGGGATCGGCGCCGGGGTGTACAGCCCACGGCGGGCCAGCAGGTCGAGGGCGTGGTCGTACAGGCTCGGCGCGTGCAACGAACGCTCCAGGTCGGCGTACACCGCCGGGGCGCCCGGGTAGGCCCGCAGCACCCCCGCGCGTTTGACGCCGAGCAGGAACTCCAGGTGCCGGTACAGATGCGACTGGAAGCCGGACGCCTCGCCCAGCGCGTCCCGGAAGGCGCCGAACTCGCCGGGGGTGAGCGTGCCGAGCAGGTCCCACGTGGACACCAGCACGTCCAACTCGCGGATGCTGCGCCGCAGCACGCCGGTCGCGCCGGACACGTCGTCCGCGTCGAGTCGTTCGCCCGCGAGCGTCCACTCGTGCCGGAGCAACGCGAAGAGCAGCTCCATCACCTGGGAGGAGATCAGGAAGGACAACTCGGCGGGTTCGTCGGTGCGGGTGCGCTGGAGGGCGAGCAGCCGGTCCAGGCCCACATAGTCCGCGTACGGCGGCGCGCCGGCGGGGGGAGCCTGCCGTGCGGCCGTCGGATCGGCGACGGTCATCGCGCACCACCTTTCCTGCCGGTCCCACCGGCGGGTCGGTCGGGGAGTGCCCTCATGCAATCGTGCGACCGCTCGGTTGGGAATGGGCATCGAACACACCCGAGGCCGATTCGGTTTACGCTCGCCAGGTGTCGGACGGCATACCTTCACGATCGTGAACGAGGGGCGAAGATGGACGCGATCGACCGCAGACTGCTCGCCGAACTCCAGCGCGACGCCCGGACCTCGCTCAACGAACTGTCCCGGCGGATCAACCTCTCGGCGCCCGCCGTGGCCACCCGGGTGCGCCGGCTCGAACACGCCGGCGTGATCACCGGCTACCACGCGCACGTGGACCCGGCGGCGGCCGGTCGCGGGGTGGTCGCGCTGGTGCGGATGAGTTGTTACGGGCCGCGCTGCCTGCTGCGCCGGGACGCGGACACGGTGCGCGAGTGGCCCGAGGTGCTCCAGGTGCACCGGGTCACCGGCGACGCGTGCTGCCTGCTGATGGTCGCGGTGGGCACGATGGCCGACTTCCAGGCGCTGATCGACCGGCTCGCCGAGCACGGGAAACCCTCCAGCACGATGGTGTTGTCCTCGCCGGTGGCGTGGCGCCCCGTCGAACCACCGGAGGGGTCCGTCTAAAGTCTGGACACATGACGAAGTGGGAATACGTGACCGTCCCCCTGCTGGTGCACGCGACCAAGCAGATTCTGGACAACTGGGGCGACGACGGCTGGGAGTTGGTACAGGTGGTGCCGGGTCCGAACCCGGAGAGCCTGGTCGCCTACATGAAGCGCGCGAAGCAGGGAGCGGCGCAGTGAGCGAGGTACACCCCGAACAGCGCATTACCGAGCTGGGGTTGACCCTGCCCGGCGTGGTGCCCCCGGTCGCGGCCTACGTGCCCGCGATCCGCACCGGCAACTACATCTACACCTCCGGCCAGTTGCCGATGATCGACGGCAAGCTGCCCGCGACCGGCAAGGTCGGCGCCGAGGTCACCGCCGAGGAGGCCAAGGAGCTCGCCCGACAGTGCGCGCTCAACGCGCTCGCCGCGGTCAAGGCCGAGCTGGGCGACCTGGCGCTGGTGCGCCGGGTGGTCAAGGTGGTCGGATTCGTGGCCAGCGCCCCGGACTTCACCGGTCAGCCCGGCGTGATCAACGGCGCCAGCGAGCTGCTCGGCGAGGTCTTCGGCGAGGCCGGCCGGCATGCCCGCAGCGCGGTCGGCGTGGCGGTGCTGCCGCTGGACGCCCCGGTCGAGGTGGAGATCCTGGTCGAGGTGGAGATCCTGGTCGAGGTGGGCTGAGCGGATCATCGCTCGAGCCGAGGTGATGATCGGACCCGCCCCTTTCGGGGCGGGTCCGATCGGTTTCGGGGGCGAGAGATGGAACTTGACTCGGTCAGGCGTACGATCCGGCGCATGGCCGAATCGGGGAGTACACGAGCCGAGAGCGCGGGTGTGCCCGCGTCCTGGGCCGAGCGGGCCCGCGCGATCATCGCCGGCGAGGCCGAACCGGTGGCCCCGCGCCGCGCGGCCACCGTGGTGCTGCTGCGCGACCGGCCGGCGGGCACCGAGGCGTACCTGCTGCGCCGGCACACCACGATGAAGTTCGCGGCCGGGATGTACGCGTTTCCCGGCGGCGGGGTCGACCCCCGGGACGCGGACCACTCGCCGGCCTGGGCCGGGCCCGCCCCCGCCGAGTGGGCGAAGCGGCTCGGCACCGGTGTCGCCGAGGCCCGCGCGATCGTCTGCGCCGCGGTCCGGGAGACCTTCGAGGAATCCGGCGTGCTGCTCGCCGGCCCCGACCCGACCTCGATCGTCTCGGACACCACGGGCGCCGACTGGGAGGCGGACCGCGCGGCCCTGGTGGCGCGCGAGGTGACGCTGACCGAGTTCCTGGAGCGCCGCGCGCTGGTGTTGCGCTCGGATCTGCTCGGTGCGTGGGGGCGGTGGATCACCCCGGAGTACGAGGACCGGCGCTACGACACGTGGTTCTTCGTCGCGGCGCTGCCCGCCGGCCAGCGCACCCGCGACGTCTCCGGCGAGGCCGACCGGGTCACCTGGGCCCGGCCCGCCGACGCGCTGGCCCAACACCGCGCGCGGGAGCTGGCGATGTTGCCGCCGACCATCGACACGCTGCGGCACCTGGCGGACCTGACCGACGCCGAGGCGGCACTGGCCGCGGCGGCCGAGCGGGAGATCACCCCGATCATGGCGCGCGGCCGGTTCGAGGGGGAGCGCCTCGTACTCGAATGGCCCGGCGTCGCGGATCCGTTCGGGCTGCGATGAGCCGGCACGGGCGTTCGGGAGCGGGCCACCCGGGACGATCGGGCCCCGGACAATCGAGGTACCGACGACGAGGTACAGGATGGCGACCATGAACGCACAGCCCCTGCCCGGCAATCCCCGTTCGAGCATCGGCGGGCCCGCGAGCTCCCGGGTGACGTGTCTGCTCGCACCCAATCCCAGTGCGATGTCCCTCGACGGCACCAACACCTGGATCGTCGCCGAGCCCGGCGCGGACACCGCCGTGGTGATCGACCCGGGGCCGGACGACGAGGGCCACCTGCGCGCGATCGTCGCCGCCGTCGAGGCCGAGGGCCGCCGGGTGGGCCGAATCCTGCTCACCCACGGCCATCTCGACCACTCGGCCGGCGTGGCCGGACTCAAGGCGCTCACCAACGCGGTCGTACACTCCGTCGACCCGCAGTGGCGCCTCGGCGGCGAGGGCCTGGTGGACGGGCAGGTGATCGACGACGGCGGGCTCGACCTGCGGGTGCTGGCCACTCCCGGGCACTCCGGCGACTCGGTGTGCTTCCTGGTCGCCGCCGACCGGTTCGTGATCACCGGCGACACCGTGCTCGGCCGGGGCACCACGGTGGTCGCGCATCCCGACGGTCGGCTCGGCGACTACCTGGACTCGCTGCGCCGACTGCGCGCGCTCGCCGGCGCCGGCGAGGTCGCCGCGATCCTGCCCGCGCACGGCCCGATCCTGGACGACGCGGCCGGTGTGCTCGACTTCTACCTGGCCCACCGGGCCGCCCGGCTGGCCCAGGTCGAGGCCGCGGTCGCGGCGGGCGACAAGAGCGCGGAGCAGGTGGTCGAGCGGGTCTACGCGGACGTGGACCGCGGCCTGTGGTGGGCCGCCGAGCTGTCGGTCCGGGCCCAGCTGGACTACCTGGCCGAACACGCGAACGGCTGACCGGACCCGACGAAGGGGCCCGCCTCGCGGCGGGCCCCTTCGTCGTACGTCTAGCGCGAGCGGCGGGACAGCCGCTCGACGTCCATCAGGACCACCGCGCGAGCCTCGAGCCGCAGCCAGCCGCGGCTGGCGAAGTCGGCCAGCGCCTTGTTGACCGTCTCCCGCGAGGCGCCGACCAGCTGGGCCAGCTCCTCCTGGGTGAGGTCGTGCGCGACGTGGATGCCCTCGTCGGCCGGTACGCCGAACCGGCGGGACAGGTCGAGCAGCGCCTTGGCCACCCGGCCGGGCACGTCCGAGAAGACCAGGTCGCCCAGGCTCTCGTTGGTCCGGCGCAGTCGACGGGCTATCGCCCGCAGCAGCGCCGCCGCGACCTTGGGCCGACCGGTCAGCCACGGCTGCAGGTCGGAGTGGCCCAGGCCGAGCAGCCGTACATCGGTCAGCGCGGTGGCGGTGGCCGTACGCGGTCCGGGATCGAACAGCGACAGCTCGCCGAACATCTCGCCCGGGCCGAGCACGGCGAGCATGTTCTCCCGGCCGTCGTTCGAGCTGCGATGCAGTTTGATCTTGCCCTCGATCACCACATACAGCCGGTCGCCCGGGTCACCCTCGTGGAAGAGTGAGTCCCCGCGCTCGAGCGCGACCTCCGCCATGGAGGCCCGCAGCTCGGCGGCGTCCTCATCTTCGAGCGCCGCGAACAGCGGAGCCCGCTGCAAAACGTCGTCCACGAGGTTCCTCCTAGGCCGGCCTGGTCGACACCAATGAAGCCGAGCGGTCAAACAGTGCGATCGGTCACAGTCTGACGCACCGGTACCCGCAATCATCACGCGGGGTGGCCTGGATCACGAACGGGCGGATCCACAGTAACCGGACATGTCACTCCTGTGATCACGCGTGTGCGGACTGCTCGACCGCAAGTCCGGCGCATCTGCGTACTCTGGCCGGGTGTCGAGCAACGTGACGGAGCCCGCACCGCGCAGGTCGCGGGGCACCGCGAAGGTCGTGAAAACCGAGTCCCACCTGGCCCTGGTGCGCCGTGCGCGCCGGATCAATCGGGAATTGGGCGAGATATACCCGGGGGCGCACTGCGAACTCGACTACGGCGACGCGTTCCAACTGCTGGTCGCCGTGGTGTTGTCCGCGCAGACCACCGATCGCCGAGTGAACACGGTCACCCCGGCGCTGTTCGCCCGCTTCCCGGACGCGGCCGCGATGGCCGCCGCCGAGCCGGCCGAACTGGAGTCGATCATCCAGCCGACCGGGTTCTTCCGGGCCAAGACCCGCTCGGTGCAGGGGCTGGCCCAGGCGCTCCTGGAGCGGTACGACGGCGAGGTACCGGGAAAGCTCGCCGATCTGGTCACCCTGCCCGGGGTCGGCCGCAAGACCGCCAACGTGGTGCTCGGCGAGGTCTTCGACGTCCCCGGGATCACCGTGGACACCCACTTCGGCCGGCTGGCCAGGCGGTTCGGCTGGACCACCGACGAGGATCCGGTCCGGGTCGAACACGAGGTCGGCGCGCTGTTCCCGCGCAAGGACCTGACCCTGCTCTCGCATCGGGTGATCTTCCACGGCCGCCGGGTGTGCCATGCCCGCCGACCGGCCTGCGGGGCGTGCGCCATCGCGCCGCTGTGTCCGGCATACGGCGAGGGCGAGACGGATCCGATCAAGGCGAAGGCACTGCTCAAGTACGAGATGGCCGGGCAGCCCGGGCAGCGGTTGCAGCCGCCCGCCAAGCCGGTACTGGCCGTGAACGCACCGAAGGACGAGGGGGACGCCGGGTGACCCAGACCGGGACCGGGATCGAGATGTGGGCCGAGGCCGACCTGCCGGAATGGCTGCGCCCGGTCGCGCGCGCCGCCGCAGCGATCCGGCCCGAGCAGCTGAGCCGCTTCCTGCCGCCGGCCGAGGGCGGCCGACGCTCCGCGGTGTTGATGTTGTTCGGCGAGGGGCCCGAGGGCCCGGACCTGCTGCTGCTCCAGCGCGCCGCGACGCTGCGCTCGCATGCGGGCCAACCCGCGTTCCCGGGCGGTTCGGTGGATCCGGGCGACGACGGACCGGAGGGGACGGCGCTGCGCGAGGCGCAGGAGGAGGTCGGCCTGGATCCGGCCGGGGTGCGGGTCTTCGGCCGGTTGCCCGATCTGTACATCCCGGTGAGCGACTTCGTGGTCACTCCCGTACTCGCGTGGTGGCATCGGGAGAGCGAGGTGGCTCCCGGCGCGCCGGAGGAGGTCGCCCGGGTGCAGCGGGTGTCGATCGCCGAGCTGGTCGAGCCGGCCAACCGGGCCCGGCTGCGCCACCCGAGCGGGCACCTGGGCCCGGCGTTCCTGGTGCACGACATGGTGGTGTGGGGGTTCACCGCGGGGCTGATCGACCGGGTGCTCCACTACACGGGCTGGGAGCGACCGTGGGACACCCGGCGCGAGGTCACCCTGTCCGAGACCGAGAGCCGCCTGGCCCGCCGGGGCTTCGACCGCTACGAGGAAACCGCTTCTGAACCCGAGGTCGGGAACTAGTGCCGCGCCCGGCGACGGTGACCCCGGTGCGGTGCCTCGCCGCACCGCCGAAACATCCAAGTACAAGTACTCCGCAGTACGAGGACGTTCCGGCGGCACACCGAGGCACCGCACCGAGCACCGCGCCGGGGCAAACGTCGCCGGGCGCGGCACCAGCCGGCCGCCGCCCGCTGCGCTCGCGTCGCGGCACCGGAGAAACAGCCGAACGGAACCACCATGCGGCTGCTCCTCCGGCGCGCCGACGCACGACACCGGACGACGCCGCCGCCTGATCCGGCGGGGCACGTCCCGGTATCGGCGACGCCCACTGCGGCATCCGCCTTCTGGCACCGCACCGAGGAACCGGCCGGGGCAACTCCCGCGACACGGCACCGCACGCCGTAGCCGAACCGAGAACCGGGGTCGGCACCCAGCCCGCCCCGCCCCCGGGCAGGCCACGCAGGCCGGCCCACCCCGGAGGGCCTGCGGGCCTGCCGTAGCGGCTCCGCTGTCGGCCCGCCCGGCTCGCCCCGCCCGACCCCGCCGGTCTTGTTGCGTCGGCCGCCTCGCCTTACGTGCCCTGCGGCCCGCCCCCGGGTAGGCCACGCCGGCCCGCCCACCCCGGAAGGCGTCCGGGCCTGCCGTAACGGCCGCCCAGCCCTGCGTGGCCTGCCCCCTGCCTGCGTCGGCCCGACCTGCCCCGGCCCTGCCGTGTCGGCCCGCCCGGTTCCGCCGGTCGCCTCGCCCCACCCGGGCTCCGCCGGCTGCTCCGCGCCGGCCCACCTCGTCCGGCCTGCCCGGCCGGCCGCGTCGCATCGGCCGCCCAGCCCTGCGCGGCCTGCCCCCTGCCTGCCCGCGTCGGCCCGATCTGGCCCGGCCTACCCCGTGCGGCCTGCCCGACCCCGCTGGCCGCGTCGCGTCGGCCGCCTCACTCCGCCCGGCCCGCCCAGCCGCGCCAACCGTGCCACTTCAGCCCGCCCCGCCCGCCCGCGTCGGCCCGTCCTGCTCGGCCCCGCCCGTCCCCCGTCCGCCCCGTCGCGGCGCGCCGTGTGGGTGGGCTGACGGTGTGTCAACAGGGGGTTGGACAGCTGTGTCACCGGTGTTCGACGAACCGGCACGGCGGCGGACAGCGTGGGCTCGCGCGTGAGAACGTGAGCCCGTGAATGTCCTGGACCTGCTGTTGCTCGCCGCCGCGGTGGCCTTCGCCATCTCCGGATACCGGCAGGGCTTCATCGTCGGCGTGCTCTCGTTCGTGGGCTTCATCGGCGGCGGGGTGTTCGGCATGTGGCTGGTGCCCTCGCTGCTGAGCCGGTTCGAGCCGGGTCTGGGCCCCTCGATCGCGGCGATCTGCGTCGTGCTCGTGCTGGCGACCGCGCTCCAGGCGCTGACCACCGCGGCCGGCAACCGACTTCGCCGACATCTCACCTGGCGCCCGGCCCGCCTGGTGGACGCGGCCGGCGGCTCGATCGTCAGCGTCTGTGCGCTGCTGATCGTGGTGTGGTTGATCGGCTCCTCGGTTGCCGGCGCCTCGATGCCCACGATCTCGCGCGAGGTGCGTTCCTCGCAGGTGCTCGGCGGTGTGCAGAAGGTGTTGCCGCAGGGCGCGGACACCTGGTTCTCCTCGTTCGGCAACCTGCTCGACCGCAACGGCTTCCCGCAGGTGTTCAGCCCGTTCGTGCGCGAGGACATCCCGCAGGTCCCGCCGCCGGACCCGAAGCTGCTGTCGATGCCGGCCGTACAGGACACCCGGAACAGCATCGTCAAGATCGTCGGCACCGCGAAGAGTTGCGGCAAGGTGATCGAGGGCTCCGGCTTCGTCTACGCCCCGCAGCGGGTGATGACCAACGCCCACGTAGTGGGCGGGGTCAAGAAGCCGACCGTGCAGATCGGCGGCGAGGGCCGCGAGTATCAGGCCGAGGTCGTGCTCTACGACTGGAAGCGCGACATCGCGGTGCTCAAGGTGCCCGGACTCAAGGCCGCCCCGCTGCAGTTCGAGCCGAAGGTGGAGAGCGGCGCGGACACGATCGTGGTCGGTTTCCCGGAGAACGGTGCCTTCCACGTCGAGCCGGCTCGGGTGCGGGCCCGGATCCAGGCCGGCGGCCCGGACATCTACAAGCGCGGCACGGTCAGCCGTGACGTCTACTCGCTCTACGCGAAGGTCCGCCAGGGCAACTCCGGGGGGCCGCTGATCTCGCCGAACGGCAAGGTGGCCGGCGTGATCTTCGCCAAGTCGCTCGACGACGAGTCCACCGGCTACGCGCTCACCGTCGAGGAGGTCCGCGCGGACGCCGAAGCGGGCGCGGTCGGCGACCGCCCCGTGGACACCCAGAGCTGCGCGATGTGACCCACCCGTGCCCGATCGCTCAGCGCGGCAGGCGCAACCGCAACGTCAACCAACGCGCTCGTCGGCGCAATATGCCCACCAATCCCGGGAAATGATCCCCCCGGTCGGCAACCGCGCCGGCCGGCGCCCCTCGCGTGTGCTCGAACCCTTGAGCGCCAGTGGTGTCGATCTCAACCATGAGGGTCTCTGCCGTCTCCGACCGGGTGTCCCCGGCCCCCGCCGCCATGCTCGGAGCGTTGTACGTCCGGCTCATAGGGGGGCGCCTACCCGGGTCACCGACGGCGTAATCGCGCCGCTGTGGCGGGCCGAAAACGGTTCCTCGACCCGGCCGGGCGATCTGTGACGAAGTGTCGGATATCCCCGTCAAGATCACCCGAGGAACGGCCGAAACCACTGTCGGAACTTCAGCGTTCGGGTTCCGGGTCCTTCAGCCAACCCAGCAGTTCCTCGGTGAACGTCGCGGGCTGCTCCTCGTGCGGGAAGTGGCCGACGCCGTCGAGCAGTCGCCAGCGATACGGCGCCTCCACATAGCGTCCCGAGCCGGCCGCCGTGCGCGGCAGCACGACCGGATCCAGCGCGCCGTGCAGATGCAGCGTGGGCACCTCGACGGGGGCCTTCATCCGGGCCGAATACTGGATGCCGTCCGGGCGCGGGATGGAGCGGATCAGCCAGCGGTAGTGCTCGGCCGCGCAGTGCGCGGTGCCGGGTACCAGCATCGCCTGCCGGTAACGCGCGATCGAATCGTCGGCCGGCCGGCCCGGTGCCGACCACGCGCGCAGCATGTCGCCGACCATCGCCGCGCCGTCCCGGATCAGTTGCCGCTCGGGCACCCACGGTCGCTGGAAACCGAAGACGTGCGCGCTCGCGGCCATCTGGTGACGATCCGTCAGCAGCGCGCTGCGCAGTTGTCTGGGGTGCGGCATCGACACCGCGACCAGCCGGCGAACCACCTTGGGCCGCAGTACGGCCGCGGTCCAGCCCAGATAGGCGCCCAGGTCGTGGCCGACCACGATGGCGTCCGGCTCACCCAGTGAGCGGATCACTCCGGTCACGTCCAGGGCCAGGGTGATCGGATCGTAGCCGCGCGGGGTGCGGTCGCTGCCGCCGTAGCCGCGCAGATCCATCGCGACCGCGCGGTAGCCGGCCCGGGCCAGCGCCCGCATCTGATACCGCCACGCCCACCAGAACTGCGGGAAACCGTGCAGCAACAGCACGACCGGCCCCTCGCCCAGTTCGGCGATGTGGAACCGGGCGCCGTTGGCGGCGATGTCGCGGTGCGTCCAGGGCCCGGCCACGTTGACCACGGTGCTCTCGGGAACCGTCATGCCGAGCAGGGTTGCACACTCGCGATCGCACTCCGGATTTCCCGGACCGATCGGCCGGCCCGGGCGTGCCGCCGGGTCAACCGACGTTCTTGAGCGTGGCGATCGTGTCCTGGGTCGTGCTGATCGTCCGCTCCGGCGCCCGCACCTTCTTGAACGACTTGATCCCGTAGAACGCGAGCCCGCCCGCGAGCAACAGGTAGAAGCCGCCGACGATCAGGAAGCTCCACGCCACGCCCAGGCCGAGTGCGTGGATGCCGTAGACGATCGCGAAGCTCAGGAAGATGAACGCGAACACGGCGACGAAGGCCGCCGCGCCGAAGGCGCCGCCACCCTTCGCCACGTTGACCGCGCTGACCTTGACCTCGCTCTTGGCGAGCGCGATCTCGCTGCGGACCAGCGTGGACATGTCGCGACTGGCGGAGGAGAACAGCTCGCCGAGGGAACGTTGCGTGTCGACGGGCACGTCCTGGGCCGGGGACCTGTCGGTGCCTGCCATGGTCACTCCTCGTACGGGTACGGATAATCCGCCCCCGATCATGCCCTGCTGCGGCGATACGTATCCACTGGGGCGCGTCGTACGAGTGTTTCGGATGGGAAACGAAGTAATCAGGAGGGTCCGAGCCGCTCTTCGTGTGGTGTGTCGGCACTCGCTCGATAGATGTCGGGCACGCCGTCGCCGTCGTCGTCGCGGTTCTCCTCGGCGCACAACCGGGCGTAGGAGTTGTTGCGTATTCGCAGCACGATCGAGGCCGCCACGGCCGAGAGCACCGAGCCCACGAGCACCGCGGCCTTGGCCTGTTCGGTCAGTGCCGGGTCGTCGGTGAAGGCGAGTTCGCTGATCAGCAGCGACACCGTGAAACCTATGCCGGCCAGCATCGACATACCGAACACGTCCGCCCACGCCAGGTCGTCGCTGAGTTGGGCGCGGGTGAACCGGGCGACCAGCCAGGTGCCCGCGAAGATGCCGACCACCTTGCCCGCGATCAGTCCGATCATGATGCCCAGCGTCGGCCGCTCGGTGAACACGTCGCCCAGGACCGGGCCGGAGATCGCGACGCCCGCGGAGAACAGCGCGAAGATCGGTACCGCGAGACCCGCCGAGATCGGTCGCACCAGGTGCTCGACGTGCTCGGCCGGCGAGGTCCGCTCGTCCCGGTCCGGGACCACGCGCATCAGCAGCCCCATCGCGACGCCCGCGACGGTCGCGTGTACACCGCTCTCGTGCATCAGGGCCCAGATCACCAGGGCGAGCGGCACGTAGTACCACCAGCCGCGCACCCGGAAACGCTGGAGCAGGTAGAAGACCACGAGCAGGGCGAACGCCGCGGCCAGGGCCAGGAAGTTCACCGAGTCCGTGAAGAAGATCGCGATGATCAGGATCGCACCGAGGTCGTCGACCACCGCGAGGGTGAGCAGGAACGAGCGCAGCGCGGACGGCAGGCTGGTGCCGATCACGGCGAGCACGGCCAGTGCGAAGGCGATGTCGGTCGCGGTGGGGATCGCCCAGCCGTCGGGCGAGCCGCCGCCCGTGTTGACCGCGAAGTAGAACAGCGCGGGCGTGAGCATCCCGCACGCGGCGGCCACCACGGGCAGTATCGCCTGGGCCGGGTTGCGCAGATCGCCGACCACCAGTTCGCGCTTGAGTTCGATGCCGGCCACGAAGAAGAACACCGCGAGCAGGCCGTCCGCGGCCCAGGCGCCCAGGGACAGATCGAGGTTGAGCGCCGCCGGCCCGAGCCGGAAATCGCGCAGGTCCTGGTAGGCGTCGCTCCACCCGGTGTTCGCCCAGATCACCGCCACCACCGCGGCGATCAGCAACAACGCGCCGCCGACGGTCTCGGTGCGCAGCGCGTCCGCGACGAAGTTGCGCTCGGCCGGCGTGGACGGGCGGCGGAAGAACTTGTTGCGTGGTGCGGGGTCGGCACCCACGGGACCTCCAGGTCGGCGGCGGTTCGCGGGCGTATACCGCCTCGCGAAAACGACAAAACAGCGCCGACCAGACTTCCCGGCATGTCTCCCGGGGGAGACCCACGACCCGGGACGCCCAAGTCGCCCCCGATCCCCGTCAGTGTATCGACAAGATTTGCCCAACCGGAGAACGGATTTTCGAATCTGGCGCTAGTGGCGGCCGTCGTGCGCGGCAACGCGCGAGCCCCGCGCCGAAGTTGCCTTCGATGCGGGGCTCGCGGGTGGGGTGCCGTGCGGCCGGTGCGGTTGGTGCCCGCCGGCTCAGTCCTGCCGGCGGGAGAGCACCGCGTGCTCCTCGCCGCCCAGCGACCGGGAAGCGGCCGGCTTGTTCGGGCTCTGCGCGGCGGCGCCGAGGACCGAGTTCCAGTCCGGGGACGAGCCGATCTGCAGGCTCTGGAGCTTGGTGATCACCGCGGGGTCCTGGCCCTCCAGCCAGTCGGTCATCTGCCGGAAGGACACGCAGCGCACGTCGGCCTTGGTGCAGACCGAGGTCACCGTGTCCCGGACGGCGTTCATGTAGATGCCGTCGTTCCAGTCCTCGAAGTGATTTCCGATGAACAGGGGTGCGCGATTGCCCGTATAGGCGCGCTCGAATCCGTTCATGTAGAAATCGTGGGCCTCTTTCTCCCACGCTGCCTTCTTGGACGCGTCGTACTTACCGTGCACCTGCTGCTGCTCGTACATGATGTTGTAGTCCATGGACAGCTGCTGCTTGTTCGGGTTGCCCGGCCACGGCAGCGACTGGAGCGGGAAGTCCCAGATGCCGGTCTCCTTGCCGCGCTTGGGCCACATCTGCAGACCGCCGGCAGAACTCGCGTCGTAGCGGAAGCCCATTTCCTTGCCGGCCTTCATCAGGTTCGCCTGGCCCTCCAGGCACGGGGCCCGGCCGCCGATCAGCTCCTTGCCCGGCGCGTAGTCGAAGGGCAGCGGCGGCAGATCGGCGAATCCGGTGTTGGTCTTCCAGTTCTGGACGAACTTGACCGCCTGTTCGGTTTCGTTCTTCCAGTCCGCCGGGCTCCAACTCTTGCCACTGGTCGCGCTGTTGCAGAAGTGCCCGTTGAAGTGGGTGCCGACCTCGTTGCCCTTGAGCCAGACTTCGCGCATCTGGATGATCGTGTTGCGCACCGTCTCGTCCGACATGAAGTTGATGTCGGACTGGCCGGGGTTGTGCTTGGGGCCGGTGTACATGGCCTTCTTCGTCTTCGGCAGCGTGTAGATGCCGCTCAGGAAGTAGGTCATCTTGGCCTTGTTCGCCTCGGACAGCTTCAGGAACTGCGAGACCAGCTTGTTGCCGTCCTCGGCCGCGCCGTCCCAGGAGAAAATGACGAACTGCGGCGGTTTCTCCCCCGGCTTGAGTTTCTCCACCTTGGGCTGGTTCGGCTGGGGACCGCTGTCGGAGGTCGAGCCGTCACCGATCGGCTTGACCGGACCCGTCGGCGCGTCCGATTCCTTGCCCGGGGCGCTCGGATTTCCGTTGCCGGAGTTCTTTGCAGAGGAATTGCCGGAATCTTTCCCGTCCTTTGCGAAAACCACGAAACCGATAGCGGCCAGGACTGCGACAACGACGAGCACCGCAGCGCCGCGGACAGTTCGCACAGTTCACCTCTTCCCATGGACATGTCGGACCGGGCGGTATTACCTATCGATACATACGCACGCCGGAGCCGCCCGGTTGCGTATGTGCCCGGTCCGCTTTCCCCGCGTACCCCGGGCGCGACCCGGCGGACCGCCCGGGACGCGTGGGCGCGGAGACATCACCGTACGGGGAGCGGGGCCCCGGAAGCGATCCGAGTCCACCCGCGCTCAGGGGTCGGCGCGAAACTCCACGCGTCCGCTGTACATGCCCATCGAGCAGGTCCAGGTGAGCGTGCCGGGACGCGGTGTGCCCAGGTCGAACACGGTTTCGCCGGTCATCGGGAGCACCCGTTGCAGGTCGCGCGCGGGCACCACGAAGCCGCGCGTGCAGCCGGTGGTGTGCTCGGTACGCAACACCAGGACGGTGGGCACGCCGGCCCGGGCGAGCGCGCGGGCCGGGTGGTAGCCCGCGTTCGCGACCCGCACGGTGATCCGCTGCACACCGTCCGCCCCGGTACTCGCCGCGGCCCGGTCGACGGTGCCCGCCGCGGCCGGCGTCCACCAGCCGCCCAGGCGCAGTCCCGAGCCGATCGTCCAGGCGGCCACCGCGAGCACCAACAGGCCGAGCACGGCGGTCAGTCGGCCGCGCAGGACGCGGCCGGAGGCGCCGACGAGCAGGCCGAGTACGGCGAACAGCGGGATGGTGCCCAGGACGAAGCCGGTCAGCACCGCGGCGCCGCCGAACGCGTTCCCACTGGTGACGGCGACCAGTTCGACGCCCAGGGTGACCCCGCACGGGACCAGTACGGTGGCCAGCCCGAGCAGCAGCGGACCGCGTCCGGCGCCGCGGGCCGAGCCGCGCGGCAACAACCGGCCGACCCCGGGCACGCCGAGCATCGCCAGGCCGAAGAGCACCATCAGCGCGCCGGCCAGGAGCATCAGCGACGCCCTGGTCCGCGGCGCCGGTTGGATCGCGCCGCCGAGCAGGCCGAGCAATGCGCCGAGTACCGCGTGACCGGCCAGTTTGCCGCCGAGGAAGGCGAGCAGCGCTCGGGGGAGCAGGTCGCGCGCGGGGGTCGCCGCGCAGCCCGATTCCGGTGCGCCGGCGGCCGGTTCGGCGCACGGGCGGACCGCGCCGACCAGCAGGCCGCCCTGGACCGCGGCGCAGGACGCGCCGCCCGCGACGAACCCCGCGCCGAGTCCGGTCGCGAACAGCGTGAGCACCTGCACGGCACCACCCCCACTCCGGGGAGGTTAAGGGCCATCACACACAGTTCGGAAGATCCTGGACCCGAAACCTCCATTTCACCCATTTGGGTGCACTTTTTACGTTCCGAAAAGGATAGCCTTACTGTGACGAGATAAATACTTAGAGTGAACTTGGCCTATCCGGCCCGGCACTCTCGTTCGACCCGCGCGCCGCCACCCCTGCGGCAGCCATGCCCGCCATGACATGACTGACATGACTGACCCCGGAGGACACGGACATGCCCGTTGCCCCTGCCACCGAGTCCGCGCCCGCGCCCGTGACGAGGATCGCGTCGTTGCGCGCGGACCTCGGCGCCTCGTTCGTGGTGTTCCTGGTCGCCGTACCGCTCTCGCTCGGCATCTCGCTCGCGGCCGGCGCCCCGTTGGCCGCCGGCATCATCTCGGCCGTGGTCGGCGGCATCGTGGTCGGCCTGCTCGGCGGCGCGCCGCTCCAGGTCAGCGGCCCCACCGCGGGCCTGACCGTGATCGTGGCCGGCCTCGTACAGAGCTACGGCTGGCGGGTGACCTGCCTGGTCACCGTCGGCGCCGGCCTGCTGCAGATCCTGCTCGGCCTGCTCAAGGTGGCCCGGGCCACCCTCGCGCTGTCCCCGGCCGTCGTACACGGCGTCGTCGCCGGGATCGGCGTGGTGATCGCGCTGGCCCAGCTGCACGTGGTGCTCGGCGGTGCGGCGCAGCGCTCGGCCTGGCAGAACCTGCGCGAACTGCCCCACCAGATCGGCGAGCTGCGGGCGCCCGCGGTCGCGGTCGGGGTGCTCACCCTGGTCCTGCTGTTCGGTTGGCCGCTGCTCGGTCGGCTGCCCGGCCGCTGGGCGGCGCCGGGCAAGGTGCCCGCGCCGCTGGTCGCGGTGACCCTGGCCACGGTGAGCGCGAGCGTGCTGCACCTGGACGTGGTGCGGGTGGACCTGTCCTCGATCGGCTTCACCACCCCGGTGGTCCCGCCCTCGGGCGCGTGGGGCGCGATCGTGGTGGGCGTGGTCAGCGTGGCCCTGGTCTCCGGGATGGAGTCGCTGCTGTCCGCCACTGCGGCGGATCGGCTGCACGGCGGGCCGCGCGCCGACCTCGATCGCGAACTGATCGGCCAGGGCGTGGGCAACGTGGTCTCCGGCGCGATCGGCGGCTACCCGGTCACCGGCGTGGCGATCCGCTCGTTGACCAACGTGCGGGCCGGCGCGGTCACCCGGGCCGCAACGATCCTGCACGGCGTGTGGGTGATGGTGTTCGTCGGCCTGCTCGGCGGCTTCGTCGAGCGTGTCCCGCTCGCGGTGCTGGCCGCGCTGGTGATGGCGGTCGGCGGGCAGATGGTCAGCCTCGCGCACATCCGACACGTGCACCGGCACCGGGAGTTCCCCGCCTACGCGGCCACCGTCGCGGCGGTGGTGTCGGCCGGCGTGCTCCAGGGAGTGCTGCTCGGCGTGGTGGTCGCGGTGTGCACCGCGCTGTACCGGCTCAGCCGCAGCACCGTGCGGGTCCACCCCGGGGACGGCGTGCTGCACGTGGAGGTGCACGGCTCGCTGACCTTCCTGTCGGTGCCGCGACTGTCGCGGGTGCTGGGCAAGTTGCCGCCCGGGGAGCACGTCGTGGTGGACATGACGGTGGACTACCTCGATCAGGCCGCGTTCGAGACCGTGCACTCGTGGCGGGCGGGCTACCTCGCACGCGGTGGGCGGGTGGACATCGAGGAGATCCACGACGGTTGCTACGAGCGGGCGGCGGGCGGCACGCCCGGTCCGCGGCGCTCCCGACTGACCCCCTCGCCGCGCTGGTTCGCGCCGTGGTGGCACTGGCAGCGCGCGTGCCCGCGCGAGGACGGCACCGCCTCGCAGGCCCTGGTGGCCGGCGCGCGCGAGTTCCAGCAGCGCACCGCGCCGCTGGTCCAGCCGTTCCTGGAACGGCTCGCGCTGGAGGGGCAGAAGCCCGCGCAACTGTTCATCACCTGCGCCGACTCGCGGATCGTGCCGAACCTGATCACCGCGAGCGGCCCCGGCGACCTGTTCACCGTCCGCAACGTGGGCAACCTGGTGCCGCGCGGCGAGGCCGGCGACGCCGAACCGAACACCTCGGACGCCTCGGTGGGCGCGGCGATCGAGTACGCGGTGGCCGTGCTCGGCGTGCGCAGCATCACCGTGTGCGGGCACTCCGGCTGCGGGGCGATGCACGCGCTCCTCGACAACGCGGGCCCGGCGGCCGGTTCCGGGCCCGGCACCACCCCGCATCTGGATCGCTGGTTGCGCAACGGCGATGCCACGCTGGCCCGGTTCGCCGCCGCGCCCGCACCGACGCTGACCGGGCATGTGGTGCCGCCGGTGGAGCGGTTGTGCCTGACCAACGTGGTCCAGCAGTTGGCCAATCTGCTCGACCACGCGGTGGTCGCCCAGGCGGTGGCGGCCGGGCGACTGCGGTTGTTCGGGCTCTACTTCGACCTGGCGTCCGCGCAGATGTACCTCTACGACGCGGTGCGCGGCGACTTCGGTCCGGTGGACGCCGAACGGGCCGAATCCGGCGTGGTGCCGACGGTGGTCGCGCCGGGCGGCGACACGCCCGGCGCCGAAGATCACACTTTTCCGGCGCTCAACGCGGGGTAGCACCCCGTACTATCGCGCGGTCGGCCACGATGCGCGGTGCGCGCATCGGTGGTCTAAACCAATTCTGGTCCTCCTCTTGCCGGCTCGGGCCGGTCCCTGATGAGCTACGGCAAACGGAAGCGACCGCAGCACGGAGGAGTACACGCGTGAGCAACGCAGAGCGGAACACGGGGGACCAGGCGGGTGAGGCGCTGTCGAACCTGCTGCGCGAGGAGCGACGCTTCGCGCCCCCGCCGGCGCTCGCGGCCGGCGCCAACGTCACGGCCGAGGCGTACGAGCGCGCGGCGGCCGACCGGCTCGGCTTCTGGGCCGAGCAGGCCCGCCGGCTCGACTGGGCGGTGGAGCCGCAGGAGACGCTGGACTGGTCCACGCCGCCGTTCGCGAAGTGGTTCGCCGACGGCAAGCTCAACGTGGCCTACAACTGCGTCGACCGGCACGTCGAGGCGGGTCACGGCGACCGGGTGGCGATCCACTTCGAGGGTGAGCCCGGGGACACCCGCACGCTGACCTACGCCGACCTCAAGCGTGAGGTGTCCAAGGCGGCCAACGCGCTGACCGCGCTGGGTGTCGAGGCGGGCGACCGGGTGGCCATCTACCTGCCGATGATCCCGGAGGCGGTGATCTCGATGCTCGCGTGCGCGCGCATCGGCGCCCCGCACTCGGTGGTCTTCGGCGGCTTCTCGGCGGACGCGGTGTCCTCCCGGGTGCAGAACAACGACGCGCGGATCGTGATCACCGCCGACGGCGGCTACCGGCGCGGCAAGCCGTCCGCGCTCAAGCCCACCATCGACGAGGCGCTCACCTCGTGCCCGGACGTGCGCAACGTGCTCGTGGTCCGCCGCACCGGCGCCGACGTGGCCTGGACCGAGGGCCGCGACATCTGGTGGCACGACCTGGTCGAGGCGCAGTCCGAGGAGCACGAGCCGCAGGCGTTCGACGCCGAGCACCCGCTGTTCATCCTGTACACGTCCGGCACCACGGGTAAGCCGAAGGGCATCCTGCACACCTCCGGCGGCTACCTGACCCAGGCGAGCTACACCCACCACGCGGTGTTCGACCTCAAGCCGGAGACCGACGTCTACTGGTGCACCGCCGACATCGGCTGGGTCACCGGGCACTCGTACATCACCTACGGCCCGCTCTCCAACGGCGCCACCCAGGTCATGTACGAGGGCACGCCGGACACCCCGCACCAGGGCCGCTGGTGGGAGATCGTGGCCAAGTACGGGGTGACCATCCTGTACACCGCGCCCACCGCGATCCGTACCTGCATGAAGTGGGGCGACGACATCCCCGCCAAGTTCGACCTGTCCTCGCTGCGCATCCTGGGCAGCGTCGGCGAGCCGATCAACCCCGAGGCGTGGATCTGGTACCGCGAGCACATCGGCGCCGGGAAGACCCCGATCGTCGACACGTGGTGGCAGACCGAGACCGGCGCGATCATGATCAGCCCGCTGCCGGGCGTCACCGAGACCAAGCCCGGTTCGGCGCAGCGCGCGCTGCCCGGCATCTCGGCCAAGGTCGTCGACGACACCGCGATCGAGGTGGGCAACGGCGGTGGTGGCTACCTGGTGCTCGACCAGCCGTGGCCGTCGATGTTGCGCACCATCTGGGGCGACGACGAGCGGTTCAAGGAGACCTACTGGTCGCGCTTCGAAGACCTCTACTTCGCCGGTGACGGTGCGAAGAAGGACGAGGACGGCGACATCTGGCTGCTCGGCCGGGTCGACGACGTGATGCTCGTGTCCGGGCACAACATCTCCACCACCGAGGTCGAATCGGCCCTGGTGTCGCACCCCAAGGTCGCCGAGTCGGCGGTGGTGGGCGCGAGCGACCCGACCACCGGGCAGGCGATCGTGGCGTTCGTGATCCTGCGCGGCAGCGCGTCCGAGTCGCCCGAGCTGATCGCCGAACTGCGCGAGCACGTGGGCAAGGTGCTCGGCCCGATCGCCAAGCCCAAGCGGATCCAGGCGGTGGTCGAGCTGCCGAAGACGCGCTCCGGCAAGATCATGCGCCGGCTGCTGCGGGACATCGCCGAGGGCAAGGCGGCGGGCGATGTCACCACGCTGACCGACTCGTCGGTGATGGACACGATCAAGTCGCAGCTGTCGGCGTCCGACGCGGCCTCCGCTTCCGCCGAGGACTGAGCCGGCGCGTCCGGCGGCCGGGCGGCTCGTCCCTCGGGGCGGGCCGCCCGGCCGTTGGTCAGACCGCCGCGGAGATCGCGTGCGGGCCGAGCACGAACGCCGAGTCGACCTGCTCGGCGAGGTCGACGCCGGTCTTCGCGTTGGCCCAGCTCCGCGCGTTCCGCAGGTGGAACTCGACCATCTGCGCGGTGTATCGCGCCCAGTCGCGCCGCTCGAAGGTGGCGTCCACCGCGCGCACCAACTCGTCGAGCGCGGCGCGGTTGGCCGGCTCCAGGGTCTCGAAGCCCGGGGAGCGGCCCTTCTCCATGGCCCGGACGAAGTCGGACTGCCCGGTCCAGGTCAGCAGGTCCGCGCCGACGTGCTCGCGCAGGAACTCGACGTCGTCCGGGCCCTGCACCTTGTTGCCGACCACCGCGAGGGACACACCCCAGTCGCGCGCGTAGTCGCGGTATTGCCGGTAGACGCCGACCCCCTTGCGGGTCGGCTCGGCGACCAGGAAGGTCAGATCGAACCGGGTGAACAGCCCCGACGCGAACGAGTCGGAGCCGGCGGTCATGTCCACCACGAGGTATTCGCCGGCGCCGTCCACGAGGTGGTTGAGGTATATCTCCACCGCGCCGACCTTCGAGTGGTAGCACGCCACACCCAGGTCGGACTCGGCGAACGGCCCGGTCGCCATCAGCCTCAGGCCCGGCAGGCCGGGCACCTCCCGCGCGCACGCGGCGTGGATCGGGTTGTCGTCGCCGAGCCGGATCAGCCGCGAACCCCGGCCCGGCGGCGTGGTCTTGACCATCTCGGCGGCCGAGCCGATCCGCGGGTTGTCGCCGCGCAACCAGTCCTTGATCGCGGGCAGTTCGGCGCCCAGCGCGGGCAGCGCCGCGGCGGCGCGTTCGTCCAGGCCGAGCGCGGCGCCCAGATGCTGGTTGATGTCCGCGTCCACGGCGACCACCGGCCGGCCGGTGGTCGCGAGGTGCCGGATGAACAGGGACGACAACGTGGTCTTGCCGCTGCCGCCCTTGCCGACGAAGGCGATCTTCACGGATGGGCCCTCCGATGCCGGGTTCGACAATGCCGGTGTGACAGTGCCAATGGGTTTGACAATCGTTTTCGAATAGGATCATCCGTCGCTCAACGTGCCCGAGTCAAGTCGCACGGTAATCGCACCGTGGTGGGCACGCCGATCCGCCCGCCGGGCGCGGACCGGTGTCGCGAGTGCGTTCACGCCCGGCGTAGGGTCGCCCGGGTGAGCACCGCAACCGATCCGCTCGCCGCCCTCGCCGGGTTGCCCGGCGTACCGGAGGCGGTCGAGGACACCCGCAAGGCCGTCGACCGGCTGCTCGGCCACCGCACGATGCGCCGCCGCAGTACGGACATCAGCGCCGAGTCCGCGCTCCGGGGCGCCCGCGCGAGCGCCGCCCTGGAAGGGGCCGACTGGTCGCTGGAGGAGATCCGCCGGCGGACCGACTACTCGGCCGCGCTCGACGAGGGCGGCGCGGTGGTCGCGGGCGCGCTGCGGTTGTCCGCCGAGATCGGCTCGCTGATGGATACCTGGCGGCACAGCCCGCTTCAGGTGCTGGCCCGGCTGCACGTGGTCGCCGCCGCGGACGCGGTGCCCGCCGAGGCGCTCGGCCGGCCGCGCCGGGACGGCGAGTTGCCCGGCGCGTTGGCGTCCGCGGAGGAGGTGGCGGCCCGCCTGGACGGGCTGTCCCGGCTGTTGCTCGCGCCCTCGTCGGCGCCGGCGATCGTGGTCGCCGCGGTCACCCACGCGGAGATCCGCACCCTGGCCCCGTTCGTCTGGGGCAACGGCCTGATCGCGCGCGCCGCCCAGCGGATCGTGCTGGTCACCCGCGGCCTCGACGCCAAGGGCGCGGCGGTGCCGGAGGTCGGGCACCTGGAACTGGGCGTCGAGGCCTACGCCGAGGCGCTGCGCGCGTACGAGAGCGGCACGGCCGAGGGTGTGGCGACCTGGATCCGACACTGCGCGGAGGCGATGACGCTGGGCGCGCGCGAGAGCGTGGCGGTGTGCGAAGCGGTGATGCGCGGGATCTGACGGTCGGTGCGCCGGCCCCCCGGAGGCCCGAGCCGCAGACACGAGCTGCGGACACGAGACGGCGGCGTCCTCGCGGACGCCGCCGTTTTGTCACTTCCACCGAGGTATCAGGCGTGTACCCGTTATGACGATCGACTCCGGCATGCGCATCCACGGGGGGAAGAACATGCCGGTCATCCGACGCGTTCGGCCCCTACGAGGGTCGGTCGCACGTGGGTTCCCGGCGGTCGTGGTCGGTCCGCGTGAGCCGTCCGCCGGAGCGGCGGTGTACGGGCCGTTGGTCCCTTTTCTAGTGGCTTGCCGGGAGGAGGGGAACCCCTGGCCCAAGATCTTTACATTTGACGGTCGTCATCGGCCTTTGTCGGATTTGCTCCGAGCGGGCGTCCCGTCGGGCGTGGGCGGGTCAGCGGCGCTTCCGGGCGAGGTACCAGACGACGCCGGCCGCGGTGGCGCCCGCGCCGATCGCGGTGGCCGCGAGCACCGGGCGCGAGGGTACGGAGAGCGTGGGCACCCGCTGGCGCAGCGCGACCGGGCGGCTGAACACCAGTACCGGCCAGCCGCGACCGGTCGCCTCGCGCCGCAGGCCACGATCGGGGTTGACCGCGTACGGGTGGCCGACCTCGAGGAGCATCGGCAGGTCGGTGACGGAATCGCTGTACGCGTAGCAGGAGGCCAGGTCGTAGCCCTCGGTGCGGGCCAACTCCTTGACCGCCGCGGCCTTGTTGGGTCCGTACGCGTAGAAGTCGATCTCGCCGGAGTACAGGCCGTTCTCGACCACCATCCGGGTGGCCACCACGCGGTCCGCGCCGAGCATGTCGCCGATCGGCTCGACCACTTCGGCGCCGGAGGAGCTGACGATGACCACGTCGCGGCCCGCCGCGTGGTGCTCCTCGATCAGCGACGCGGCCTCGTCGTAGATGATCGGGTCGATCATGTCGTGCAGGGTCTCGGCGACGATCTCGCGCACCGTCTGCACGTCCCAGCCGCGGCACAGCGCGGACAGGTATTCGCGCATCCGCTCCATCTGGTCGTGATCCGCGCCGCCGACGAGGAAGACGAACTGCGCGTACGCGCTCTTGAGCACGGAGCGCCGATTGATCAGCCCGCCGTGGTAGAAGGATCTGCTGAACGCCAGCGCACTGGACCTGGCGATGATGGTCTTGTCGAGGTCGAAGAAGGCTGCTGTCCGCTTCGGCGCCTGGGTTTCCACAGTTCACGAGGATAAGGGCAGCCATTCGGCGTAAACTCCACGTCGCGGGTTTGCTAGAGAACCCCCTCGGGTACATCCTGGAAGTCACGGATCGTTCGCGACCGTGCTAACCCGGTCCGACTCCTCCCCCCCCGAGTCGGCCGTGGAGACGACCCCCGCTCTCCCCCCCGGCGGGGGTCGTCGCTTGTCCGGGGGCTTTTTTGCGCCCACCCGAGTGTGCGGGTCCGCCTTTGGGCGGATCGAAATCCGCGAATCCGGGACGAATCCGAGGGCGAATCCCGGGCGATCCGAACGGGTGTGGGTGCGGGGGATTTTCCGGCGACACCGTTCGTGGCGGCGTTCGACGCGCCGTTCTTTGCTGTTCCTCGCCGTTTCGGGCGGATTCCGGTGCGATTTCGGTGTTCTACGCGCGGTTGTGTGCGCGGTTTTGCTGGTGATCCGTCGGCGGTGTCGCTTCCGGTGCCGCTACCTGTGTCGCTACTTGTGCGGTTGCCGGTGGTTTCGGTTGTGGTTCCGCGTGGGTGGGTGGGCGGGTGGGTGCGGTGGGGCGGGGCGATATGGGGGGCGGAAGGGCTCGGGTGTACCTCACACGAGTGAATCCGCAATCCACAGGTGCGGGGTTGTCCACAGGTACGAACCACCCGCTCGGCCGAGCGCGCGCCGGCGGCGACGGTGGGGTCAGTTCTCGGGAGTGCCGGTTCGGACGGACCTCCCCGACCCCCCTGGAGGTTCCGTGGCAGCGCTCTCCCCACCCCGGCCGGCCCGTCCGCTCCTGGTCACCGGCGATCCGGGTCTGCTCGACGAACTCCTGCGGCTGTGCGCCGTGGCCGGGATCGAGCCGGAGGTGCATCCCGACCCGGGCGCGGCGCGGGCCGCGTGGCCGGGGGCGCCGCTGGTGATCGTCGGCGACGACGTGACGCCGGGCATGGCCCGGTGCGGGCTGCCGCGCCGGGAGGACGTGGTGCTGATCGGCGAGGATCTGGACGACGGCGACATCTGGCGGCGGGCGGTCGACGTCGGCGCGGACCACGTGGTGTTCCTGCCCGATGCCGAGGCGTGGATCGTCGATCGGCTGGGCGATGTCGCCGAGGGCACCGGGCCGGACGCGCACACCATCGCGGTGCTGGGCGGGTGTGGTGGCAGCGGGGTCAGCACACTGGCGTGTGCGCTGGCGGTGACGGCGGTGCGGACCGGGCTGATCACCGCCCTGGTGGACGCGGATCCGCTGGGCGGCGGGCTCGACGTACTGCTCGGCGGCGAGGACGAGAGCGGCCTGCGGTGGCCGGATCTGGCCGGTGCACGCGGGCGGATCGACGGCGGTGCGCTGTCCGACGCGCTGCCGCACCTGCACGGTTCGACGGTGTTGTCGTGGGATCGCGAACGGCCGCCCGCGATCCCGCCGGAGACGGTGCGCTCGGTGTTGCGGGCGGTGCGCCGGCGGCACGACCTCGCGGTGCTCGATGTGCCGCGAGACTCGGACGCGGTGACGGCCGAGGTGTTGCGGCAGAGCGATACGGGGTTGCTGGTGGTGCCGGCCGAGGTGCGGGCGTTGGCCGCGGCGGCGCAGGTGTCGAGGCGGGTCGGGCCGATGGTGCGGGATCTGCGGGTGGTGGTGCGGCAACCGAGTTCGGTGGGGCTGACCTCGGAGGCGGTCGCGCGGGGCCTGGGGCTGCCGCTGGCGGGCGAGTTGCGGCCGGAGGCGGGATTGTCGGCCGCCGCCGAACGGGGCGATCCGCCGGGGCTGCGGACACGCGGGGCGTTGGCCCGGTTCTGCCGGGACTACCTCGCGGGCAACCCGGCCGGCGTGCTGCGTCGGGAGGCGGCGTGAGCGCGCGTGAGGTGCCGCCGATGCCGCCGTTTCCGCCGCCGGGGGCGCCTGGGCCGCACGGGCCGTCGGGGGCGGCCCGGTTGCCCGGGTCGGCGGGGTCGGCCGGTCGGGCCGGCGCGCATGTGGCGCATGGGGCGCCGGCGCGGGTGCCGCAGCCGCCGCCCTGGCCGGTGCCGGTGCCCGCGGCCGGGGACACCGGGGTCTTCTCGGCGCCTCGGCCGCGGCCGGTGCCGGTGGTGGGGCCGGCCGTCGCGGCGCCGCCGGACCCGGAGTTGGTCGAGGCGGTGCGCCGGCGACTGGCCGCCGGCGGGCATGAGCCGACGCCTGCCGCGGTGGCCGCGGCGCTGCGGGCCGAGGGGCGGGTGCTGGGCGAGGCGGCGCTGCCCGACCTGGTCCGGGCGCTGCGGTCGGAGATTGCCGGGGCCGGGCCGTTGGACGCGCTGTTGGGCGATCCCGAGGTCACCGACGTGCTGGTCAACGCGCCGGACGAGGTGTGGATCGACCGGGGTGCCGGGCCGCAGCGTACGGCGGTGACGTTCGCCGACGATGCCGCGGTGCGGCGGCTCGCGCAGCGGTTGGCGAGCGGGGCCGGGCGGCGCCTGGACGACGCGTCGCCGTACGTGGACGCGACGCTCGCCGACGGAATCCGGCTGCACGCGGTGTTGCCTCCGGTCGCGGTTCGCGGCACGTGCCTGTCGCTGCGGGTGCCTCGGCGGACCTCGCTTGGCCTGGCCGACCTGGTCCGGGCCGGGTCCTTGTCGCCGGTCGCGGCCGAACTGCTGTGCGCGGTGGTTTCGGCGCGGGCCGCGTTCCTGGTCTCCGGCGGCACCGGTTCGGGCAAGACCACGTTGCTCGGGGCACTGCTCGGCTGCGCCCATCCGGCCGAACGGCTGCTGCTCGCCGAGGACTCGGCGGAACTGACGCCGCGTCACCCACACGTGGTCCGGCTCGAATCGCGCCCGGCCAACGTCGAGGGCGCGGGCGAGGTCACCCTGCGCGACCTGGTCCGCCAGGCCCTGCGGATGCGGCCGGACCGACTCGTGGTCGGCGAGGTGCGCGGCGCCGAGGTGGTCGAACTCCTGGCGGCCCTCAACACCGGCCACGAGGGCGGCTGCGGCACGGTACACGCGAACTCCGCGGCCGACGTCCCGGCCCGGCTGGAGGCCCTCGGCGCGTTGGCCGGCCTGGGCCGCGACGCGCTGCACAGCCAACTGGCCGCCGCCCTCGACCTGGTGGTCCACGTGGTCCGCGAACGCGACGGCCTGCGCCGCCTGTCCGAGATCCACATCCTGGACCGCGACCCGACCGGGTGGGTGCGCCCGGTCCCGGCAATGACCTTCCAACGCGACGGAAGAGCGCACCCGGGCCCCGGCCACCAACGTTTGGCGGCGCTGCTCGCGGGGTGGTGGCGGGGGTGACCGAGCCGGCGGGCAGGCCGACGGCCCGGGCGGCGGCGGATCGGGTGCGGGCGGTGTCGACCCGAGTCGGGCCGACTTTGGTGCGGGCGTGGTGCGGGTGAGGCCGGGTGGGGCGGGCGTTCCGGGCGTTGCGGTCGAGGGTACGGCCGGGCCGGGTCGCGGCGGTCGGCGGGTGTGGCTGCGGGGAGTATCTGCCGGACCGGTTCAGTGCCGGGCTCGAACTCGACGACCGGGTCCGGGAGTTGCTTCGGGAGCGGGCGGGCGCGCGGTTGTCGGCGCCGGAGACGGACATCCGGCGGCGGCTCTCCGCGTCGTACGACGCCGAGCGGCTGTGGGCGCCGCCCGAGGCGGTGCTCATCGGGGGTGTCGCGGGCGATGGCGGTGGTGGCTGTGGGCCCGGGGCGCTCCGGCCCGGGCGGGGGCGGCGCCGGGTCGGCCCGACGTCGTGTGGGTGGGTCGACGGGCGTGGGTCATCGGCGCGTGGCGGTGTCGGGAGCCACTCGTGGGGTGCGGACGGTTCGGACGGTGCGGTCGGATCCGGTGGGGACATGGATGGCCCGGGACGTGGCGGACCGGGCGTGGCCGGCGTCGGCGGTGTCCTTGGCGCCTGGCGGGACGGCCGCCCTCGGCCCGGGTCGCGGGCGATCGGTGACGCCGTTGGTGGGGCGGTGCGTCGGCGGGTTGGGCGCCGGTGGAGCCGGGTCCGTCCGGCGTTGTGTGGGCGGGTTGGTGGGTGCCGTCGGTGGCGCTCCATACCTGGCGCGGCGGTTGCCGACGCGATGCGGGCCGGCTTCGATGCGGGCGGCTTCGGGTGGGCTGTGGGTTGGGGCGTAGAGCGGGCCGGTTGGCGGACGGAGCGGCAATGGGCGCCGATCGTGTTGCGCATCGCGGGTACTGCGGGTGGGGCAGTGCAGGGGTGGAGGGGTGGTGGGGCGGGTGATTGCGGCCTTGGTTGCGGCGGGTGGGGTGGCCGGCGTGGTTTGGGTTTTGATGGCGCGGGGCGGGCCCGGGCGGGTGCTTGGGGTGTTGGGGGCGGGTGCGGGCGAGCGGGTGCGGTGGCGGGCCTGGGGGGTTCGCGCGGCGCGGCATCGGGTGCCGTTGGTGGTGCTCGGGTGCGGCGGCGGGGCGGCGCTGGTGCTGGGGTCGGTGGTGCCGTTGTTGTTGGCCCTGCCGGGGGCCTGGGTGGTACGTCGGCGGCGGGCGCGGGCCGCGGCGGAGCGAGAGGCCGCCGCGGTACGGAGCGGGGTGGTCGGGCTGTGTGCGGCGCTCGCGGGGGAGTTGCGGGCCGGGCGGACTCCGGAGGAGGCACTGGGGGCGGCTGCACAAGCGGTGGATGGGCCGGTTCCGGCGGTGGTGGGCGAGGCGGTCGGGGCGGCTCGGGTCGGTGGTGACGTACCGGCCGCGCTGGACCGGGCGGCGGGCCGGCCCGGAGCGGCCGGGCTGCGTCGGATCGCGGCCTGCTGGCGGATCGCGATCGGGCGGGGCGCCGGGTTCGCGCCGGCGCTGGATCGGATCGCGGCGGGTCTGCGGGCCGAGGAGGACGCGTACGAGGAGCTGGTCGCCGAATCGGCCGGGGCACGCTCGACCGCGCATGTGCTGGCCGGGCTGCCGGTGTTCGGCCTGTTCCTGGGCAGCGGTCTGGGTGCCCGGCCGCTGGACGTGCTGTTGCGCACGCCGGTCGGGATCGGCTGTTTGTGCGTGGGGCTGACCCTGGCGGTCGTCGGTCTGGAGTGGACGGATCGCCTGGTGGCCCGAGTCGGACCGGTCCCGACGTGAACGGGGTGGCGGTGCTGGTCGCGGTGGTCGCGGCGGCCGGGGCAGCGGGTGGCGCGGTGCGGGGGAGTGGGCGGCGGGGACGGTGGCGGCCTGCTCGGGGGCCGGATGCGGTGCTTGGGCGGCGGGTTGCCGCCGGGCTGGGTGGGCTGGCCGTGTTCGCGTTGTTCGGGGGGTGGGGTGCCGGGTGCGCGGGGGTCGTGGTGGCGGTGGTGCTCGACCGGCGGCTGGCTCGGCTGGAGCCGCGGTCCGGGCGGGTGTTGCGGGAGCGGTTGCGGGCCGATCTGCCGTCCGCCGCCGATCTGTTCGCGGCGTGCCTGGTGGCGGGCAGCGCGCCGGTGGAGGCCGCCGAGGCGGTCGCGCACGCGGTGGGTGGGCCGTTGGCGGCTCGATTGCGGCCGATCGTGGCCTCGTTGCGGCTGGGCGGGGATCCCGGGCGGTGCTGGTTGGGGCTGACCGACGATCCGGTGCTCGCGCCGTTGGGACGGGCGCTGGCGCGGGCCGCGACGGGTGGTGCGCCGGCGGCGGCGCTGGTGGCTCGGATGGCCGACGAACAACGGGCCGAGCAGCGACGGGCCGCCACCTCGGCCGCCCGTCGGGTGGGGGTACGGGCGACGGTTCCGCTCGGGCTGTGCTTCCTGCCCGCGTTCCTGCTGATCGGCGTGGTCCCGATCGTGATCGGGCTGGGCACGACGCTGCTTCGCCCGTTCTGATTCATCCATATATGTATATAGATGTATCAACAGGGGGGAATCTCATGCGAATTCTTCGACCGACTCTGGTTCCGGTCGCGCGTCGGGTGTGGCTGCGGCTGTGCGACGACGCCGGGATGACGACCGCCGAATACGCGGTCGGCACGGTCGCCGCGGTGGCCTTCGGGGCGGTGTTGTTCAAGATCGTGACCAGTCCCGGGGTCGCGGCGGCGCTGACCGGCGTGATCACGAAGGCGCTCGATGTCTCGTTCTGATGCCGAGCGTGGGGCTGACGGGGCGAACGGCTTCGTGACCGCGGAGACCGCCGTGGTGTTGCCGGTGCTGGTCCTGCTCACCGCGATGCTGGTGTCCGGAATCGGTGCCGCTGCGGCGCAGATCCGCTGCGTGGATGCGGCACAGGCGGGGGCGCGGGCGCTGGCGCGGGGCGAGCCGAGGGAGGTTGCGGTGGCCCGGGCGCGGGCCGCCGGGCCTGGTGGGGCGCGGACGGAGGTGTCCGGCGGGGATGGGCTGGTGCGCTTCCGGGTGGCCGCCGAGGTCGGTGTACCGGGGGCGGCCTGGGCCGGGGTGCGGTTCCACGTGGAACATGCGGCGGTCGCGGCCGTCGAGGACGAGGTGCCGCCGTGAGCACGGGCCGGTCGGCACAGGAGGGTTCGGCGACCTTGTGGGTGGTCGCGCTCGCGCTGGTACCGATCTGTGTGGCGGCGCTCGTGTTCGCCTACGCCGGCGCAGTCACGGCCCGCCACCGCGCGGGCGCCGCCGCCGACCTGGCGGCCCTGGCCGCAGCGAGCCGCGCTGCGGCGGGAGCCGGCGCGGAAGAGGCCTGCGCCCTGGCCCGCCGAGTGGCCAGGGCCCAACACGCCGAACTGACCCACTGCCACGTCACCAACGGCTTCGCCGAAGTCGAGGCAACGTCCCCCGCCCCCACAGGCGGGGCAACCGTGGTCGCCCGAGCAGGCCCAGCCGAACCACCCGGCCCACCTGAACTGTCCGGCCCGGCCGACCCGCCCGGCCTGGTCACGCCACCGGACCCACTCGGCCCGGTCACGCCACTCGGCCCACTCGGCCCGCCCGGCCACGCCACCCGGTCTACGCGGCCCGACCCGCCCGGCCCGGCCACGCCTCCCGGCCCGGCCGCGTCTGCCGGACCGCCTGCTTCGAGTGGCGCGGCCGGGTCTGCCGGCTTGGCTGATTCGGACATCCCTGCCGAGCCGACCCATCCGCCCACCAACGCACCCCGGCCGAGCTTGTCCGGCGGCTGGCCCGAACTGCCCAGACATGAACGCCACTTCGCCGGACGACCCGAGGCCGGCGGGGTGCGCCGACGGCCGCTGCTTGCCGTTGCCCACGCGGGCGCGCGGTCCGCCAAGTGGTCCGGGCCGGTGGGTCGAGCCGGTTCGCCGTCAGCTCGCTGGCGGGTTCGACGAGGTGGAGGTGGGGCCGGTTACGCCGCTCCCGTCGGTCGGCCCGGCCGCGCCGCTCGGGCCCGCAGCGCTGCTTGCGCGGGCCGCATCGCGCGTGCGGGCGTTGCCGGGGCCGGCAGCGCTGCTCGCGCCGGCCACACCGCCCGTGCCGGCTTTGCTGCTCTCGCCGATCGCCCCGGCCGGGCCGCGCGCCTTGGTCGGCTCGGCTTTGCTGTTCGTCCTGATCGGGCCGGCTACGGCGCTCGACCCGGCCGCGTCGCTCACGGCCGCCGACCCGGTTGCGTCGCGTGTCCCGGTTGGCCCACTCATGCCCGCCGACCCGGTCGCCCCGCGTGTCCCAGCCGGCCCGGAGATGCCGCTCACGCCCGCCGCCCCGCTCGCCTCGGCCTCGGCCGCGCCCGCCTCGGCACCGCCCGCCCGTGGCGCGCCCGTCTCGCCCGCGCCCGCCCCGGTCGCGCCCGTCCCGGCACCGCCCGCCTCGCCTCCGTCCCCCGACGCGAGCAATGCGTTCAGCAATGCGACCGCGCCCGGCTTGTCCAAGGGCTGGTTGGCGTTGCCGCATTTGGGGGACTGTACGCAGCTTGGGCAGCCGTGGTCGCATTCGCAGGAGGCGATGGCCTGCTTCGTGGCCGTGAGCCAGGACTGCGCGGTGATGTAGGCGCGTTCCGCGAAGCCCGCGCCGCCCGGGTGGCCGTCGTAGACGAAGACCGTGGGCAGGCCGGTGTCGGGGTGCAGCGAGGTGGAGACGCCGCCGATGTCCCAGCGGTCGCAGGTGGCGAACAGCGGGAGCAGGCCGATCGAGGCGTGTTCGGCCGCGTGCGCGGCGCCCGGGAGGTCGGTGGGGGCGATGCCGGCGGCGGCGACCTGGTCGGGCGTGACCGTCCACCACACGGCCCTGGTGCGCAGGCTGCGCTGGGGGAGATCGAGTTTGTGCTCGCCCAGGACCTCGCCGGTGATGATGCGTTTGCGTTGGAAGGAGACGACCCGACTGGTCACCTCGACCGAGCCGAAGTGCAGTCGGGCCGCGCCCCATTCTCGGCTGCGCGCGGTTTCCAGGACGCGGATCTCGGTGACCTCGCGCGCGCTGGTGGTCCAGTCCGGATTCGCCGCCCGGACCAGTGCGACGCCCTCGCCGAGGTCGAGTTCGCGCACGAGGAAGGTGTCGCCCTGATGCAGGTGCACCGCCCCGGGGTGCACCGCCGAGTGCGCCGCGGGCGCGTCCACCGTGCCGAGCAGCCGCCCGGTGTCCTGCTCGACCACGCGTACCGCCGGCCCACCCGCGCCGCGGATGTCGGTCAGGTCGGTGGCCCGCTCCCGGCTGGTCCAGTACCACCCGGTGGACCGCCGACGCAGCAACCCGCGCCGTTCGAGGCCCGGCAGCAACTCGGCGGCCACCGGCCCGAACAGGTCCAGGTCCTCCTCGGTGAGCGCGAACTCGGCCGCCGCCGCGCACAGATGCGGGGCCAGGACATAGGGGTTGTCCGGGTCCAACACGGTCGCCTCGACCGGCCGGTCGAACAACGCCTCGGGATGGTGCACCAGGAACGTGTCCAGCGGGTCGTCGCGCGCGATCAGGATCGCCAGCGCCTCCTGTCCGGCCCGCCCCGCCCGCCCGGCCTGCTGCCACAGCGAGGCCCGGGTGCCGGGGTAGCCGGCGATCAGCACCGCGTCCAGGCCGGAGATGTCCACGCCGAGTTCGAGCGCCGTGGTCGCGGCCACCCCCAGCAGGCTGCCGTCGTGCAGCGCCCGCTCGATCGCCCGCCGCTCCCCGGGCAGATAGCCCGCCCGGTAGGTGGCCACCCGCTCGGCGAGCCCCTCGTCCACCCGGGCCAGCCGGTCGCGCGCGATCACCCGCACCACCTCCGCGCCGCGCCGCGAGCGGACGAAGGCGACCGTGCGCACCCCGTCGAGCACCAGGTCGGTGAGCAGCTCGGCGGTCTCCGCGGTCGCGGTACGCCGTACGGGCGCCCCGTGTTCACCCTCATGGCCGGTCAGCGGCGGCTCCCACAGCGCGAACACCAGTTCGCCGTGCGGCGAGCCGTCCTCGGTCACCTCGACCACCGGCGCGCCGATCAGCCGCTCGGCCGCGGCGGCCGGATCGGATACCGTCGCCGACGCCAGGACGAACACCGGATCGGATCCGTAGCGGCGACACACCCGACGCAGCCGGCGGATCAACTGGGCCACGTGCGAGCCGAAAACCCCACGGTAGGTGTGGCATTCGTCGATCACCACGTAGCGCAGCGAGCGCAGGAACGGGCCCCACGAGCGGTGTCCGGGCAGCAACGCACGGTGCAACATGTCCGGATTGGTCAGGACGTACGACGCGTGTGCGCGGATCCACTGGCGGATCTCGACCGGCGTGTCCCCGTCGTAGGTCGCGGTCCGGACACACCCGAGCGCGGGGTTCGCGACCCGCAACTCCTCGACGGCGCGCGCCTGATCCGAGGCCAGCGCCTTCGTCGGGGAGAGGTAGAGTGCGGTCGCACCGCGCCCACTGGGCGCGCCCGCGCCCTCGACCAGGGTCGTGAGGACCGGCAACAGATAGGCGAGGGACTTGCCCGAGGCGGTGCCGGTGGCGATCACGACCGAGCGGCCCTGTGCCGCAACAGAGGCGGCGCGGGCCTGATGCTCCCACGGCAGTTCGATACCCGTCGCGCGAAACGCGTCGCCGACTTCCGGCCGAACCCAGTCGGGCCAGGCCGCGGTAACACCTTCGCGAGCGGGTATGCGCCGGACGTGCGTCACTCGATCGGGTCGATCCCGACCCGCCAAAAGGCGGCCGAGAAGACCTTCCGGGGGGCGTGTACTGGGCTGCATCGGGCACCAGTGTTACATCCAATGTCGCGGGATTCATCGTCCCCTAGTGCCCATAAGTGGTTGAATGCCTTGGCGGCTGCCGATCCATGGGGGGCGACCGCTCAAGAGCAAGGTGCTGGAGGATCCGTGGACTTGTCCCTGTCGACCCGAACCGAGGGCGGTCGTACGATCGTCGAGGTGGGCGGCGAGATCGATGTATACACCGCACCCAAGCTGCGCGAGCAACTGGTGGAGCTCGTCAACGAAGGCCAGTTCCACCTGATCGTCGACATGGAAGCCGTCGACTTCCTGGACTCGACCGGGCTCGGTGTGCTGGTGGGCGGCCTGAAGCGGGTGCGTGCCCACGAAGGGTCGCTACAGCTGGTGTGCACTCAGGAGCGCATCCTGAAGATCTTCCGCATCACCGGCCTGACCAAGGTCTTCCCGATTCATCCGTCGGTGGCCGCGGCCATCGCCGCGTCCGACTGACCGACGTACGTCCTGACCGGACGCACACCGCACCCGCGCCGGCCCGGGCGGGTGCTCGCACGGCTGGGGGAACCATGGCCATCGTCGAGCTGCGCTTCAGCGCGCTGCCCGAACACGTCCGCACGGCGCGGCTCGTCGCCGCCGCCGTGGCGCGGCGCGCGGGGGTTGCTGAGACGGTGCTCGACGAGGTGCGACTCGCCGTCGGCGAGGCGTGTTCCCGTGCCGTCGGGATGCATCAGGACCGGGCGGACGACGACCGCCCGGTCACGGTCACCCTGGACGACGGCAACGGCCGCTTCTGTATCGAGGTCAACGACGGCGTCCCACAGCCGGCGTTGACCGAGGCGGGTCTCGCGGAGGGGGCCGGGCTGATGCCCGACCTCTCCGGCAACGGGGCCGGCCTCGAACTCATCGAGAACGAGATGGGCCTGGCCGTGATCCTCGGCCTGGTCGACGATCTCGACGTGCGGGCCGGCGCCGAGGGCGGCGTGATCCGCATGTCGTGGCCCTCCGGCGCGAAATCCGCCGAGACCGTGGGCTGACCGAGCCCCCCACCCGCTCCACCTGATCGCCCCCGGGATGCCCGGGGGCGATTTCGGCGTTTCCGTGTATCCCGATTTCCGGGCCGTAAAACCTGATTCCGGATCGATGCGCCAATTTTGGGAATCACGCCCGGATTTCATCGGTAATTTGATCTGATCATGGCGATTCCCATGGTCTGATCATGATCACTTGCATACACTCCTTTCGCATTGAGAAGTCCCGATCTGAAAGTGCTCCTAGCCAAGGAGGACGAATGTCCGGGATCCACCCCTCCGAACTCACCCTCGCCGCCGACGTCTCCGTGTCCGGCGGCAACCTCACCTACGTCGTGATCGTCGCGGTGATCGCCCTCGGCGCCCTGGGCGTCGCGGCCGGACTCGTGCGTCAAGTGCTCGCGGCCGACGAGGGCACCGAATCCATGCGCCGGATCGCCGGTGCGATCCAAGAGGGCGCGGCGGCCTATCTCGCCCGTCAGTTCCGCACGCTCGCGGTGTTCGCCGTGGGCGTCTTCTTCCTGCTCATGCTGTTGCCCGCGGACGACTGGAACCAGCGGCTCGGTCGTTCACTGTTCTTCCTGGTCGGCGCGGTCTTCTCGGCCGTCACCGGCTACGTCGGGATGTGGCTGGCGGTACGCAGCAACGTGCGGGTGGCCGCCGCGGCCCGGGCCGGTGTGGCCGGCCGGGACACCGCGATGCGGATCGCCTTTCGCACCGGCGGCGTCGCGGGCATGTTCACCGTCGGCCTCGGCCTGTTCGGCGCCGCGCTCGTGGTGATCCTCTACCGGGAGAACGCGCCCAAGGTGCTCGAGGGCTTCGGCTTCGGCGCCGCGCTGCTCGCGATGTTCATGCGCGTGGGCGGCGGCATCTTCACCAAGGCCGCCGATGTCGGCGCCGACCTGGTCGGCAAGGTCGAACAGGGCATCCCCGAGGACGACCCGCGCAACGCCGCGACGATCGCCGACAACGTCGGGGACAACGTGGGCGACTGCGCGGGCATGGCCGCGGACCTGTTCGAGTCCTACGCGGTCACCCTGGTCGCCGCGCTGATCCTGGGCAAGGCGGCGTTCGGCGACGCGGGCCTGGTCTTCCCGCTGATCGTGCCCGCGATCGGGGTGCTGACCGCCGTGGTGGGCATCTACACGGTGGCCCCCAGGCCCGGCGACCGCAGCGGGATGAGCGCGATCAACCGGGGCTTCTTCGTCTCGGCGGTCATCTCGCTCGTCCTGGTCGCGGGTGCCGCGTTCCTGTACCTGCCGAGCAAGTTCTCGGACCTGGACGGGCTGAGCGACCAGGAGATCCTCAACCACGACGCCGACCCGCGCGTGTTCGCGCTGGTGGCGGTGCTGATCGGGATCGTGCTCGCGGCGGTCATCCAACAGCTGACCGGCTACTTCACCGAGACCAGCCGGCGACCGGTGCGCGATGTCACCAAGACCTCGCTGACCGGTCCGGCCACGGTGATCCTCTCCGGCATCGCGCTCGGCCTGGAGTCCGCGGTCTACGCGGCGGTGCTGATCTCGGTGGCGGTGCTCGGCGCGTACCTGCTCGGCGCCGGGATCATCATGCTCGCGCTGTTCGCGGTCGCCCTCGCGGGCACCGGCCTGTTGACCACGGTCGGGGTGATCGTGGCCATGGACACCTTCGGGCCGGTCTCCGACAACGCGCAGGGCATCGCCGAGATGTCCGGCGACGTGGAGGGCGAGGGCGCCCGGGTGCTGACCGAATTGGACGCGGTCGGCAACACCACCAAGGCGATCACCAAGGGCATCGCGATCGCCACCGCGGTGCTCGCGGCGACCGCGCTGTACGGGTCCTACCGGGACGCGGTACGCACCGCCGAGGACGAGGCGGGCGGCCTCGCGGACGTCTCCAAGCTCACCTCCTTCGCCTTCTCCACCGACATCACCCAGCCGAACAACCTGGTCGGGCTGATCCTGGGCGCCGCCGTGGTGTTCCTGTTCAGCGGCCTGGCGATCAACGCGGTCTCCCGGGCGGCGGGCGCGGTGGTGTTCGAGGTGCGCAACCAGTTCCGGACCCGACCCGGGATCATGGACGGCACCGAACTGCCCGAATACGGCCGGGTGGTGGACATCTGCACCCGCGACTCGCTGCGCGAGCTGGCCACTCCCGGACTGCTCGCGGTGATGGCCCCGATCGCGGTCGGCTTCACCCTGGGCATCGGTCCGCTGGCTGCGTTCCTGGCCGGCGCGATCGGCACCGGCACGCTGATGGCGGTCTTCCTGGCCAACTCCGGCGGCGCCTGGGACAACGCCAAGAAGATGGTCGAGGACGGCAGTTACGGCGGCAAGGGCTCCGCCGCGCACGAGGCCACCATCATCGGCGACACGGTCGGCGACCCGTTCAAGGACACCGCGGGACCGGCGATCAACCCGCTGCTCAAGGTGATGAACCTGGTGTCCCTGCTGATCGCGCCGGCCGTGGTCAAGCTGAGCATCGGCGCGGACGAGAACGGCGCGGTCCGAGCGCTCGCGGCGGCCTTCTCGGTCGTGGTGATCGTGGGCGCGGTCTGGTACAGCAAGCGCAAGTCGGTGGTCGTCGGCGAGGACGAGGGCGACCACGAGGAGCAGCCGACCAAGGCGGCGGCCTGACCTCGAACCGGGGTACGTACGGGCGCGGAACCGGCGAAACCGGTACCGCGCCCGTGCCGCGCGGTTGACCGGACACCTTCGCGTTGTGCGAGTCTGCGTCCGGCTCCGAGCGAAGGTGGAAAAGCGTGTCGAGGAAGTTCCCGGCGATCTGCGCACTGGTCCTGGCCGCGGCCCTGACCGCGTGCGGCGGTGGCGACGGCAAGAGCGATGCGGACAAGAAGAAGCAGGCCGACCTCAAGGCGTGGGCCGCGAAGGTCTGCGCGGCGGACGTGACGGCCCGGATCGACGAGGCCCGCGCGGCGCTTGTCGACGTGGCCAAGGTGATCCCCAACGAGCAGCCCGCGACGCTGCGCACCCGGCTGGCCCTGGACATCTCCCGGCTCGCCGACGCGGACAACGCGCTCGCCGACGCGATCGACCGGGCGTCGATACCCGCGGTGCCGGACGGCGCCACGCTGCGCATGTCCGTGGTCGCGGAACTGCGCGACACGGCCAAGGGCTGGGCCGGGATCCAGACGAAGGTGGCGGGCCTGGCCACCGAGCAGCAGAACGTATTCGCCGACGGGCTGCGCTCGCTGAACCCGGAGATCGACGCGCTGCGCACGTCCTCGCACACGGCCCTGGCCAAGCTGCACCGCGGCGAGGCGGGCAAGGCGCTGGCCGCGGTGCCGGGCTGCGCGGCGGGCAAGGCGGACCCGGTGCCCACCGCCGCACCGGCGACCTCCGCACCGGCCACGGGCGGCGCGCCGAGCACCTCCGCGAACCCCGCGCCGAGCGGATCCGGGTCGCCGAGCGCGCCCGCCCCGTCCGGCTCCACCGCGCCCGGCAGCCCGCCGCCGAGCGCCGGCGCGCAGTCGTCGCAACCGGCGACTTCGAGCGCGCCGCCGGCGGCCGGCTGACCCGCGCGGGGCCGCGCACCGGGCAGGATGGTGCGCGTGACCATGAACGACTCCTCCCAGGTGGCCCGACTCCGCGAGGCCCTGATCGCGGCCGGCTACACCGTCGACGGCTGCCTCGACCTGCTCGGCCGGCAGGCGTACGGGGCGCTGTCGCGCGGTGAGACCGTGCCCGCGCTGCGTGCCCTGCGGGCCGATCCGGCGAGCCCGCTCGCGGTGCTGATCCGGCTGTTCCTGCTGCAGAGCGCCGCCCCCGAGGCGCACGTGCGCCGTGCGCTGCCGCTGGCCGAGGCGCTGGCGGGCGGGCTGTTGGCGCGGGACGGCGAGTCGGTGCGGCCGCTGGTGGACATCCGGCCCTACGGCGAGGCGGACACCGACTGGTGGGTGGTCTCCGACCTGGGGGCGGGCATCGGCGGGGTCAACGGGCCGGTCCGCGCGGACCATGTGCTCGGCATCGGCGGGGCCTCCACCACGCTGGCCGGGATCACCGTGCGCGAGCCGGTCGGCCGAGCCCTCGACCTGGGCACCGGGTGCGGCGTACAGGCGCTGCACGCGTCGCGACACGCCGACTCGGTGCTGGCCACCGACGTCAACAAGCGGGCGCTCGACCTGACCCGGCTGACCATGGCGTTGTCCGGGGTGGGCAACGTCGGCCTGGCCGAGGGCAGCCTGTTCGAGCCGGTCGAGGGCGAGCGGTTCGACCTGATCGTGTCCAACCCGCCGTTCGTGATCACCCCGGTGGGCGAGCGGTACACCTATCGCGACGCGGGGCTGCCCGGCGACGAGGTGTGCCGGCTGCTTGTGGCGCAGGCGCCGCGCTTCCTCAACGAGGGCGGCTACTGCCAGCTGCTGGCCAACTGGCAGCACCTGCGGGGGCAGGACTGGCAGGAGCGGCTGGCCGCGTGGCTGGCGCCGACCGGGTGCGACGCCTGGGTGGTGCAGCGCGACGTGCAGGACCCGGCGCAGTACGCCGAGCTGTGGCTGCGCGACTCGGGCGACCACCACGGCGCGGCCTACGCCGAGCGCTACGACGCGTGGTTGGCCGCGTTCGAGCGGGACGGCGTGGAGGGGATCGGCTTCGGCTGGATCACGCTGCGCGCGGCCGGCCACGACACGCCGACGGTGCGCGTCGAGGACTGGCCGCATGCGATCGAACAACCGCTCGGCTCGGAGGTGCACGCCTGGTTCGGCCGGCAGGACCGGCTGGCCCGGACGGACGACGACGCGCTCCTCGAGGTCGCCTTCCGGCTCGCGGACGACGTGGTCCAGGAGCAGACCGGCGCGCCCGGCGCGGAGGATCCCGAGGCGGTCGTCCTGCGGCAGCGGCGCGGGATGTGCCGGGCGGAACGGGTGGACACGGTCGGCGCGGCCCTGGTCGGGGCCAGCGACGGGCGGCTTTCGGCCGGCGTGATCGTGGACGCGATCGCCGAGCTGATCGACGAGGATCCGGCCGAGCTGCGCGATGCCGTACCCGCCGAACTGCGCGGTTTGGCGGCCGCCGGATTCCTGCTGTTCCCCGAGGTCGGGGCGGACTCCTCGGCGGCGTCGGACAGCGCCGGCTGAGCCCGGCTTGGCCCGGTGCACCCTGTATCCGGGGCGGCACGCCTGTACAGTCGCAGGTGTTGTCCCCACCGGATGCTCCTTGCCGTTGCCAAGAAATTGTGTTGTATGGAGGCGGCGCGGCTTCCCGCTCGACCCCGAACCGACGGGGTCGGGAGGCGGGAACCGCGATGCGCGCGTTACCGTTCGAGGGGCGTGGGACCCGGCCGTCGGAGTAATCGCCGGATCCGGGGGGACGGTCCGGACGGACAGCCGCACCGGGACGACTCCGTGACGCAAGCCGAGCAGTACCGGTTTGACACAGGGGGTCGACCCCCGGTCACACTCCGCCACACGTCCACCGCAATGTGAATACGTATCCCGAGTACGACCTTGCCCGGCTGGGCACGGTCGCTGCCGACGACGATGGAGAGAGAAGCGAAGGTGTCCCCGAGCAGCGAGACCGCGCGCGACGGCCTGAGACTCGTCATTGTCGAGTCCCCGGCCAAGGCGAAAACGATCAAGGGCTATCTCGGCCCCGGTTACGTGGTCGAGGCGAGCGTGGGACACATCCGCGACCTGCCCAACGGCGCCGCCGAGGTGCCGGCCGAGTACGCGGGCAAGCCGTGGGCCCGGCTCGGGGTCGACGTCGATGCCGACTTCCAGCCGATCTACGTGGTCAACGCGGACAAGAAGTCCCAGGTCGCCAAGCTCAAGAAGCTCCTCAAGGACGCCGACGAACTCTTCCTCGCGACCGACGAGGACCGCGAGGGCGAGGCCATCGCGTGGCACCTGCTCGAGGTGCTGCGGCCCAAGGTGCCGGTGCACCGGATGGTCTTCCACGAGATCACCCGGGACGCGATCCGCACCGCGGTGGACAACCCGCGCGAGCTCAACCAGCGGCTGGTCGACGCGCAGGAGACCCGCCGCATCCTGGACCGCCTCTACGGCTACGAGGTCTCGCCCGTCCTGTGGAAGAAGGTCGGCCCGCGGCTTTCGGCCGGTCGCGTGCAGTCGGTGGCCACCCGCCTGGTGGTCGAGCGCGAGCGCGAGCGCCGCGCGTTCACCTCGGCGTCCTACTGGGACCTGCTCGGCGTGTTCGGCACCGGTCGCCCCGGCGACCCGTCCGACCCGAGCACCATGAATGCGCGCCTGGCCTCGCTCGACGGCAAGCGGGTCGCCTCGGGCCGCGACTTCGGCCCGGACGGCAAGCTCAAGAACGCCGGCGTGCTCCAACTGGACGAGACCGGCGCCCGGGCGCTGAGCGCCGCGCTGGAATCCGCGTCGTTCTCGGTGCGCGCCGTCGAGCGCAAGCCCTACCGCCGCTCCCCGTACGCGCCGTTCCGCACCACCACCCTCCAGCAGGAGGCCTCGCGCAAGCTCGGCTACGGCGCCAAGCGCACCATGCAGATCGCGCAGAAGTTGTACGAGAACGGCCATATCACCTATATGCGTACGGACTCCACCACGCTGTCCGAGACGGCCGTCACGGCCGCCCGGGCGCAGGTGCGCGAGCTGTACGGCGCCGAGTACGTACCGGACGCGCCGCGCGTGTACGCCGGCAAGGTCAAGAACGCGCAGGAGGCGCACGAGGCGATCCGTCCCTCGGGCGACCGCTTCCGCACGCCGGCCGAGACCGGGCTCTCCGGCGACGAGTTCCGGCTCTACGAGCTGATCTGGATGCGTACCGTCGCGTCGCAGATGAAGGACGCGGTCGGCCAGTCGGTCACCGTGCGCATCGGCGGTGTGGCCCAGGGCGCGGATCTGCCCGGGCGGGACGCGGAGTTCACCGCGAGCGGCAAGATCATCACCTTCCACGGCTTCCTCAAGGCCTACGTGGAGGGTTCGGACGACCCGGACGCGGAGCTGGACGACCGCGAGCGCCGGCTGCCGATGGTCACCGAGGGGGACGCGCTCAGCGCCGATCAGCTCACCCCGGAGGGCCACGCGACCAAGCCGCCGGCCCGCTACACCGAGGCGTCGCTGATCAAGGAGCTGGAGGACCGGGAGATCGGCCGCCCGTCCACGTTCGCGTCCATCGTCGGCACCATCCTGGACCGCGGCTACACGTTCAAGAAGGGCACCGCACTGGTGCCCTCGTTCCTCGCCTTCGCCGTGGTCGGGCTGCTGGAGCGGCACTTCGCCACGCTGGTCGACTACGACTTCACCGCGAAGATGGAGGACGACCTCGACCGGATCGCGCGCGGCGAGACCGCGGCCGTGCCGTGGCTGCGCAGGTTCTACTTCGGTGACGACAGCCGGCCCGACGACGACCACCTCGGCGGGCTCAAGGCCCTGGTCACCGACCTCAGCTCGATCGACGCCCGCGAGGTCAACTCGTTCCCCGTGGGTGAGGGCATCGTGCTGCGGGTGGGCCGCTACGGCCCCTACGTCGAGCGCGGCGACCGGCGTGCCGACGTGCCCGACGACCTGCCGCCGGACGAGCTGACCGTGGCCAAGGCCGAGGAACTGCTCGACAAGCCCAGCGGCGACCACGAGCTGGGTGTGGACCCGGTCAGCGGTCACCTGATCGTGGCCAAGGACGGCCGCTACGGCCCGTATGTGACCGAGGTGCTGCCCGAGCCCGAGGCCCCCGCCGCGCCGGCCGCACCCGCCGCCGCCGACGGGGCCGCCAAGCCGGCCAAGAAGACCGCGAAGAAGGCCGCCGCCAAGAACGGCCCCAAGCCGCGGACCGCGTCGTTGTTCAAGTCGATGTCCCTGGACACGGTCACCCTCGACGACGCGCTCAAGCTGTTCACCCTGCCGCGCGTGGTGGGCAAGCACCCGGAGACCGGGACCGAGATCACCGCGCAGAACGGCCGCTACGGCCCCTACCTCAAGATGGACACCGACTCGCGCTCCCTGGAGACCGAGGACCAGCTGTTCACGGTGACCCTGGACGAGGCGCTGGCGATCTACGCCCAGCCCAAGGCGCGCGGTCGGGCCGCGGCCAAGCCGCCGCTGAAGGAACTGGGCACCGACCCGGTCAGCGGCAAGGCGGTCACCGTCAAGGACGGGCGGTTCGGCCCGTATGTGACCGACGGCGAGACCAACGCGACGCTGCGCGCGGACGACTCGGTGGAGACGATCACCCCCGAGCGCGGCTACGAACTGCTCGCGGACAAGCGGGCCAAGGGCCCGGCGAAGAAGACGGTCAAGAAGGCGGCGGCCAAGAAGGCCCCGGCGAAGAAGGCGACGGCGACGAAGACCGCCGCGAAGAAGACGGCCGCCAAGAAGACGACGGCCGACGGCAAGACCACCAAGTCCGCCGCGGCGAAGGCGACGGCGAGTGCCGGCGCGAAGAACGCGGCCGACAAGGCGTAGGCGGCAGGACTGGATGGCGAAATAGGGTCGAGGTAGGGATATCTCGGCACGTTTCGATCGGGCGGCGCCGGCGGGATCCGGCGCCGCCTCGGTCGGTTCCGGCGACGACCTCGGGCCCTGTGCTACGGTCCGCCGCCGGAGCACGGGGGATCGGTCGAGGTTGCCGTTTCCCGTCAGGTGACGACGTTAGGGTTCTCCGTATGACGCACGCGGAGCAGCAAGCGCCGGATTCGGCGATACCGCCCCGTCAGGTCGAGCCGACAGAGGGCATCGGGGGCGTGCTGAGCATCCGCCCCTTCCGCCGCTTCTGGTTCGCGGTCGCGGCATCGGCGCTGGGCGATTGGCTCGCGCTGCTCGCGCTGACCTCGGCCGCGCTGTGGACGGCCGACGGCGACTATCGCAAGCACGCCACGGCGGTCGCGGTGGTGTTCGCGCTGCGGATGTTGCCGGCCGCGCTGGTCGCCTCGGTGGCGGGCGCGATCGTGGACCACCTCGACCGGCGCTGGACGCTGGTGACGTGCGACGTGATCCGGGCCGCGGTGCTGGTGTCGGTGCCGTTCGTGGACCGGATGTGGTGGATCTGGGGCGCCACCGCGGTGGTCGGCGTGGTCGGCGCGCTCGCCGGACCCGCCCGTGATGCCACGGTGCCCAACCTGGTGCCCCGGCAACGGCTCGGCACCGCGAACCAGTTCAACCTGGTGACCTCCTACGGCGCGGCCCCGGCGGCGGCGTTGTTGTTCATCCTCGGCGCGCTGATCGGCACCGCGTTCTCGCACGACGTGTCGATGTTCGCCGAGCACCCCTCGAACCTGGCCTGCTACACCGCGGGCGCGGTGTTCGTGCTCGCCGCGGTCTTCGCCTTCTGGATCCGGATGCCCACGCGCGGGCGCTCGGTCAGCACCCGGCGGCCCAACCCGTTCAAGGTGCTCGCCGACGGGCGCAAGGTGTTCGGCCACGGCCGTACCGCGCGCGGGCTGATCGTCGGCATGGTCGCGCTGTTCCTGGCCGGCGGCGCGCTGGTGGCCGGCGCACCGCTGTTGGTGGCCGGGCTCGCCGCGGGCAATGCGGCGTACGGCACGGTGTTCCTGATGCTGATCGCGGGTGTCAGCGCGGGCATGTTGTGGGGGCCGCGGGTGGTGCCCGCGTTCAGCCGGCGGCGGCTCTACGGCATGGCCGTGATGCTCGCCGGGCTGACTCTGCTGATCCTGGGCGCGGTCGCCAACGTGGTGATGGCCGCGGTGCTGGCCGCCGTACTCGGGGTGTTCGCGGGCGTCGCGTGGGTCACCGGATACACCATGTACGGGCTCGACTTCGGTGAGGACCTGCGGGCCCGGGCCTTCGCGTTCGCGCAACTGATCGTGCGGGTCGCGCTGTTCGTGGCGCTGGTCGCCGGGCCGATCGGCGCGGGCTTCGCGGGCGAGCGCACGTGGGTGGTCGCGGACCGGTTCACCTTCACCTACAGCGGGGCCGCCCTGGTGCTGGCCGGCACCGGTGTCCTCGTGCTGATCCTGGGCTGGATCGCGCTGCTGAGCGTGGACGACCGGCGTGGCGTGCCGGTGCTGCGGGACCTGGTCGCGGCCACCCGCAACGAGGACCACATCACCGGCCGACCGGCCGGTGCGACCGGCTTCTTCATCGCCCTGGAGGGCGGCGAGGGCGCGGGCAAGTCGACCCAGGCGAAGGCCATCGCGGCCTGGATCCGGGCCAAGGGCCACGAGGTCGTGGTCACCCGCGAGCCCGGCGCGACCGAGGTCGGCAAGCGGCTGCGGGCGATGTTGCTCGACCTGGACGGGGATCCGGTGGATCCGCGCACCGAGGCGCTGCTGTACGCGGCGGACCGGGCCGAGCACGTGCAGACGGTGATCCTGCCCGCGCTGCGGCGCGGCGCGATCGTGATCAGCGACCGCTACATCGACTCCTCGATCGCCTACCAGGGTGCCGGGCGCGGCCTCGGCGCGCGCGAGATCGGCCGGGTCTCGCGCTGGGCCACCGACGGGCTGCTGCCCGACCTGACCATCCTGCTCGACCTGGACCCGGCGGTGGGACACGGCCGCTTCACCGAGGCGCCGGACCGGCTCGAATCCGAGCCGCGCGACTTCCACCTGCGGGTCCGGCACGCGTTCCTGGACCTGGCCGCGCACGACCCCGACCGCTACCTGGTGGTGGACGCCGACCAGGAGCCGGACGCGGTCACCACGCCGATCCGGCACCGGCTCGACCGCGAACTGCCGCTGTCCGAGCAGGAGAAGCGACAGGCGCTCGAGCTGGCCAAGCGGATGCGCGAGGAGGACGCCCGGCGCAAGGCCGAACAGGCCGCCCGGGACGCGGAGAAGGCCGCGCTGATCGCCCGGCTGCGGGCGGAGAGCGAGGAGCGCCAGCGCCAGGCCGAGCAGGCCCGCCTGGAGGAGGAGTCGGCCCGACTGGCCGAGGAGGAGCAGCGCTTCGCCGAGGAGGAGGCCCGGCGGGTCGCCGCCGAGGCCGACGAGCGGGCCCGGACCGCGGCCGAGGCGGCCGAGGAGGCCCGGCTGCACGCCGAGGCGGAGCGCCGCCGGCTGGCCCTGGAGGCCGAGCGCCGGGCGGTGGAGCAGCAGCGGGCCGCGGAGGAGGCCCGGGCCCGGGCCGAGGAGGCCAAGTTGCGCGCCGAGGAGGAGGCCGAGCGCCGGGACGAGCAGCGTCGCCGACTCGAGGAGGCGTCCGCGCTGCAGGCCGAGCAGGCTCGGGTCAGCGCCGAGGAGGAGCGCGAGGCCGCCCTGGAGCGGCAGCGGGTGGCCGAGGAGGAGCGCGACCGGTTGCAGGCCGAGGCGGCCCGCGAGGTCGAGCGGATGCGCGCCGAGGAGGCGATCCGGGCCGCCGACGAGCGCCGGCACGCCGAGGAACGCCGTCGGGCGGAGGACGCGCTGCGCCGGGCCGAGTCGGATCGGCGCCGGGCCGAGCGGGAGACGTCGAGGGCGTCCGAGGCCGCCGCGTCCGCGCAGGCGCGGGCCGCCCAGGATGTCGCGGCACTCGCGGCCGAGGCGGGGCCGGCGGCGGACCCCGATCTGCTCGAAACGCCCGTACACGGGATCCGGCGGCCGGATCCGTCGTTGGCGGACACGCCCGTACACGGCATCCCGAAGCCGGCCGCGGACGACGCGGACACCACCGAGCTGCAGCAGATCCGACTGCGCGAGGCCGCCGAGGACACCCGGGAGATCCCGAAGCTCACGTTGGACGAGACGCACGCACTGCCGGTCGTCTCGCCGCCCGCCGATCAATCGTTGGCCGACGATCTGCTCGGTCCGTGGACGGGTGCGCCGGACGCGGAGCCGGAGACCGAGGCGGGCGCGGAGTCGGACGGGTCGACCGGGTCGGGCGAGCCGGAGCGGAAGCGGCGCTGGCGGCGCAACAAGTCCTGAGCCGGACGCTCGACCTCGGGCCGGGACCGACCGGGCGGAGCCGGGCCCGGGGTGACGTGGCGTCGATTGTCACGTCACCCCGGTACGGTCGTATCCGGGACACACCGGAACGAGGAGACAAGAGCGCGTGACCGTCTGGGACGACCTCGTCGGGCAGGACCGCGTCGCCGAGCAGTTGCGCACCGCGGCCGGCGCCGCCCGGGCGGTCCTCGCGGGCGAGGGTGTCGGCGGGATGACCCACGCGTGGTTGTTCACCGGCCCGCCGGGGGTCGGCACGGCGACCGCCGCGCGCGCGTTCGCGGCGGCGCTGCAGTGCGTCAGTCCCGATCTGGCGCTGGGCGCCGAGCCGGGTTGCGGGCACTGCGACGGTTGCCATACCGCGCTCACCGGGACGCACGCCGACGTCGACGTGGTGGCCACCGAGCTGCTGTCGATCGGCGTCAAGGAGACCCGGGACCTGGTCCGTCGGGCGGCCATGACGCCGGCGGGCGGGCGCTGGCAGGTGATCATCCTGGAGGACGCGGGCCGGCTCACCGAGGGCGCGGGCAACGTACTGCTCAAGGCCATCGAGGAACCCGCCGACCGTACCGTGTGGTTGTTGTGCGCACCCTCGCTCGAGGACGCGCTGCCCACGATCCGCTCGCGCTGTCGCAATGTGGCGCTGCGCACACCGCCCGCCGGCGCGGTGGCCGACCTGCTGATGCGGCGGGACGGGATCGACCCGACGATGGCCGCGTTCGCGGCGGCCGCGGCGGGCGGCGACATCAAGAGCGCCCGCCGCCTGGCACTGGACGAACAGGCGCGCGGGCGCCGCGCCGACGTGTTGCGGATCCCGATGGTGGTGGGCGACATCGGCCAGGCGATGGCCGCCGCGCAGCGCCTGGTGGACGCGGCGGCGGCCGACGCCAAGCAGGTCGCGGCGGACCTGGACGGCCGCGAGACGGAGGAGTTGCGAGCGGCGCTCGGTGCGGTCGGCGGGGGCCGGATGCCCAGTGGCACGGCCGGCGTGATGAAGGAACTGGAGAACAAGCAGAAGAAGCGGGCCACCCGTACCCAACGGGACTGCCTGGACCGCGCGTTGGTCGACCTGACCGCGTTCTACCGGGACGTGTTGGCCGTGCAACTGCGCGCCGCGGTCCCGCTGGCCAACGACGTGCTGCGCGCGGACCTGGACACGGTGGCCCGATCCTCCACCCCGGAGGCCACCCTGCGGCGCATCGAGGCGATCCTGTCCTGCCGACGCGCGATCGACGCGAACGTGGCGCCGCTGTTGGCGGTCGAGGCGATGGTGCTGACGCTGCGGGCGGGGTGAGGTTCGCTTCCGCGCCCGGGTGGGCCGTGCACGAGGTGTCGGGTCGGGCCGTGCGTTGCGCGGCTGTTCGCGCCCGGCCTGCCCACGGGGTTGGGCTGTTCGCTTCGTGATGGCCTGCTCGTGGGGCCGCTTCACTCCTTGGGGCGGAGGTGTCCTCGACGCGGAACCCGGGAGCCCTGCTTCGACGTCATGGTGGGAGAGTTCGCGAAGAACATTGTGGCTGGTGAGGTGCGGAAGGACGGTGCGGGGTTGCGTTCCGTGACCAGGACGCTCAAAGGTCTGCTGATCGCGGTGACCCTCGGGGCGGTTGTCGTTCTCGTCTTGCGGGCGCGGGAGTCCCGCGCCGCCGCGAAGGCCGAACCCGGGCCCCGGCCCGCCGAGTTGCCATCGATGGAGCCGCCGGTCGAGGTGCGGGTCGAGCCGCCGGTCGAACCGCGGGCGGCGGAGCGGCCGGTGAAGCGGCCGGCGGCTCGACCGGCAGCTCCGGTGTCGGTGCCGACACCGGAACCGTCCGGGCCGGCCGCCGAGTCGAAGCCGGCGCCCGTGCTGCGGGCCGCGGTGTCGGTGCCGGTCGTACCCGTCGTCGCGGTCCCGGGCCGGCCGGACCCGGCGGTCGATCCGGCGCCGGCGCGGCGGCGGCGTGGGGTGCGGTCGCCGGTCGGGGTGGGCGTGCTCGCCGTCGCCGTGGTCGCCGCCGGGGTCGGCGGTACCTTCGCGTACCAGGGGATTTCCGGCGATCACGCGCAGAACGTCGCCGCCACCAAGGTCGCCCCGCCGGTCGAGCCGGTCGTCACGTCCGGGCAACCCAAGGCCGCGCCGCAGAAGTTCACCAAGGTGGCCGCCAAGTCCGGTGGCACGCTCACCCGGATGAACCTCGCCGGCCGGCAGTCCGGGGTCACCGCCGATGTCTGGGTCTGGCTGCCGCCGGGCTACGACACCCCCGCCAACCAGGGCCGCAACTACCCGGTCCTGGTCACCCATTCGTCGCTGCCGGGCGTCGGGACGAACAGCTTCGTGGACGACTCGGTGTCGTTCCTGCCCAAGCTTGCGGGGGCGATCGAGGCCGGTACGGTCCCGCCGTACATCGTGGTGGCGCCCGTGTTGATGCCGTACTCGAAGCAGGAGGCGGACGCCGACCAGTCGGCCGCCAAGGACACCGAGTGCAGCGACATCCCGAACAAGCCGAAGATGGCCACCTTCCACAACGACGACGTGCGCGAGGCGGTACTGGCCACCTACCGGGCCAGTGCGGATCGGGCGTCGTGGGCGCTGATCGGCGACGGGTCGGGCGGGCTGTGCGCGGTCAAGTACGCGTTGCAGTATCCGCAGTACTACGCCGCCGCGGTCGGGTTGTCCGGCCGGACCACGCTCAAGTCCCCGCTGTGGGGCACCGATTCGGCGGCCAGGGCGGCCAACGATCCGGTCAAGCTGCTCGACGCGCGCCCGGATGTACAGATCCTGCTCTCCGGCCAGACCGGCGGCACCGAGTTCGCCGCCAAGGCAAAGGCGCCGACCATGGTCAAGGCGATCACCGGCGCGGGTGGGACCTCCACCGACACGGCGCGCCTACTGCCCGAGGCGTTCACCTTCCTCGGCCGCAACACCCGCAACCCGGCGGCGTGAGCGGGGCCGGCGCGGCCCGGCGGCTGGTTCCGGGCGGTCGGACGTGGTCCCGCGGGGTCCCATTCGTGCGCGGGTGGGCGTTCGATGGTAGGCAGTACGCGTGAAACGAATATCCCGAGTGGGGTTCCTCGGCCGGGCGATCCCGGTCGCGCTCGCCGTCGCGACGGTCGCGAGCTGTAGCGTCGCGTCCGATCTCGGCGATGCCGCGGGCGCCGACCGCAGAGGCACGTCGAGCCCCACCGCGGGCGGTGCGAAGGGGCCCGCCACGCCGGGTGATCCCGATCCCGCGTTGGCGCGCTTCTACACCCAGCAGCCCACCTGGAAGGCCTGCGAGAGCGACGACCCGGACCAGCGCAACCAGTCCAAGGCGTTTCGCTGCGCGACCTTCACCGTGCCGCTCGACTACACCCGGCCGACCGGCCGGACGATCGACATCGCGGTCACCCGGAAGACCGCGGCCAAGCCCGCCGGCCGGCTCGGCTCGCTGCTGCTCAACCCCGGCGGCCCGGGCGGCTCCGGGGTCAAGGCGGCGTGGTGGATGGCCGAGGACACCATCGGCAAGCCGGTCCAGGACGCCTACGACCTGATCGGCTTCGACCCGCGCGGGGTCGAGCGCAGCGCGCCGGTGAAGTGCATGACCGACGCCGAGCGCGACGCGTTCGTGGCCGAGGACCTGCCCGAGGACCCGGCCCGGGCCGAGGCCCGGGCCAAGGAGCGGGGGAAGGGCTACGCGGCCGAGTGCCAACAGCGCTCCGGCGAACTGCTGCCGTTCGTCGGCACCGACAATGCCGCGCGCGACATGGACGTGCTGCGGGCGGTGCTCGGCGACGACAAGCTCAACTACCTGGGCTTCTCCTACGGCACCTACCTCGGCGCCACCTACGCCGAGCGTTTCCCGCACCGCACCGGTCGGCTGGTTCTGGACGGCGCGGTGGACCCGGCCGCGGACAGCCTGAGCGCGGCGGTCGAGCAGCAGGTCGGCTTCGACCGGTCGCTGCGTCGGTTCGCCGAGGACTGCGCGGGCCGCTCGGGCTGCGCGCTCGGCAACGATCCGAAGACCGCGCCGAACAAGGCCGCGGACTTCCTGGACGGCCTCCAGAACCACCCGCTGGTCGGCCGGACCGGCCGCAAGCTGACCTCCAGCCTGGGCTGGACCGGGGTGATCAGCCTGCTCTACGGCGCCAAGGACACCGCGTGGAAGTATCTGCGCGACTCGCTCGCCGACGCGATCGTGCGCAAGTCGCCGGACGCGCTGATGTTCTACGCCGACAACTACAACGGGCGCGACGAGCAGGGCCATTACGACAACAGCTCCGACGCGTTCGTGGCGATCGGCTGCGCGGACGGCACCGGGGACGCGCCGACGCCGCAGCAGGTGCAGACCGCGCTGACCCGGCTCAAGACCGAGGCGCCGCTGATGTCGCGCGATGTCACCGCCGAGGACCTGACCGGACAGAGCTGCGAGAACTGGCCGTTCAAGTCGCCGACCAAGCCGCACCCGATCCGGGCGCAGGGCAGCGCGCCGATCCTGGTGGTGGGCACGACGGGCGACCCGGCCACGCCGTACGCCTCGGCCGAGAAGCTGGCGAACCAGCTGGCCGACGCGACGCTGCTGACCTTCGAGGGTGAGGGGCACACGGCGTACGGGGGCAACAGCACGTGTGTGGACGGGGCGGTGGAGGGGTTCCTGCTCAAGGGGACGATGCCGGCGAAGGGGAAGCGGTGTAGTTGACGGCTCGGTTGCGTCGGTTGCGTCGGTTGCGTCGGTCGCGTCGGTCGCGTCGTTCGGGCGGATCGGGTGCTCGCGTGGTTACCCTCCCCAGAGGGGCACGGTCGTACCGGGCTAGCGGAGGAGCGGGTCGCATGATGCGGGGTTCGTGCGCGAGGGTCGCCGCCGCGGCGGTCGGTCTGCTTCTGGTGGCGGGGTGCGGATCCGGCTCGTCGGCCAAGTCGCCGGATCGGGTCGCGGACTCCGCGACGGCGCCGGTGACCGGGGACGGCCAGGTCACCGACAAGGCCCCGCCCACGGCGGCGGCGGAGCCGATCGGCTGGACCCCGTGCAGCGGCGGCTTCCAGTGCGGCACGCTCCAGGTGCCGCTGGACCACGCCAAGCCGGACGGTCCGAAGATCAGGATCGCGGTGCTGAAGAAGCCCGCCACCGGGCCGGACCGGATCGGTTCGCTGGTGCTCAACCCGGGCGGACCGGGCGGCTCCGGCCTGGACTTCGCGCAGTACGCGGCCACCCGCTATCCGGCCGAGCTGCGCAAGCGGTTCGACATCGTCGGCTTCGACCCGCGCGGGGTCGGGCGCAGTACCGCGATCAGCTGCCTGCCCGACACCGCGATGGACGCCTTCACCCAGCTCGACGCGACGCCGGACACCCCGGACGAGGAACAGGCGTGGGTCGACGGGGAGCGGGCGTACGGCCAGGCCTGCGCGAGCAACTCGGGCGATCTGCTGGGCCATGTGAGCACGGTCGACGCGGCGCGCGACATGGACCTGCTGCGCGCGGCGCTCGGCGACGCCAAGCTCTACTACCTGGGCGCGTCCTACGGGACGTTCCTGGGCGCGACCTACGCCGAGCTCTACCCCCAGCGGGTGGGCCGGCTGGTGCTCGACGGCGCGATGGACCCGAGCCTGTCGGCGGCGGACGCCAACAAGGTGCAGGGCGGCGGCTTCGAGACCGCGCTGGCGGCGTTCCTGGACAACTGTGTCGGCGGCGGCTCGTGCTCGCTCGGCGCGACCCGGGCGGCCGGTCTGGCCAAGATCCGCGGCCTGTTGCAACAGCTCGACGCCCGCCCGCTGCCGGGCGACGCGACCCGCCGGGTGACCGAGTCGATCGCCACCACGGGCATCCTGTCGCCGCTCTACTCCAAGGACCAATGGCCGAACCTGCGGCGGGCGTTGGACGCGGCACTGCGCGGTGACGGGCAGCGGCTGCTCGAGCTCAACGACCAGTACTACGAACGCGGTGCGGACGGGAAGTACAGCAACCTGATGCCCGCCAACGCGGCGGTGAACTGCCTGGACGCGCCGCCCGCCGCCACGTCGCGCGAGCAGGTCCGGCACGACCTGCCCGACTACCTGGCCGTGTCCCCGACCTTCGGCCGCAACCTCGCCTGGGCGGGCCTGTCCTGCGCGTCCTGGCCGGTCCCGCCGACCGGCCGGCCGCACCCGATCCGGGCCGAGGGCGCGGCCCCGATCCTGGTGGTCGGCACGACCCGCGACCCGGCCACTCCGTACGCCTGGGCCCGCGCCCTGGCCGGCCAACTGGCCTCCGGCAACCTGCTGACCCACGACGGCGACGGCCACACCGCCTTCGGCCGAGGCAGCGACTGCGTGGACCGCACGGTGGTCGACTACCTGACCCAGGGCACCGTCCCCACCAAGGGCAAGACCTGCCACTGACCCACGACAAACGCGCGTGTGGACCACCCCGACGGGTGTGTACACTCATTCCCTGTCGCCACCTTCGAGGTGGCAGGACAAGCCGCCTTAGCTCAGTCGGCTAGAGCGACGCACTCGTAATGCGTAGGTCAAGGGTTCGACTCCCTTAGGCGGCTCAATATATGGACAGGTAAGACCCCGTTGACCTGGGGTTTTACCTGTCCATTGCTATTTCTTGAACAAGAGGAACTACTCAAGGTAGTTCCTCCTTGTTGAATATGTCACCAACTGGGGACGTCATGGGGACGCGTCAAATAGCTACAAATGCGGACATGAAGGTGTACGATCAGCATCTTTGTGTCCTATGCGTTGCTCTGTGTTTCGGTGGTCGCGACAATCCGTGTTCGATGCACGTTCGCGCCCTCGGGGCTTGAGGGCTGGCCGCTCGCCTGGGTGGAGGACGAGGAGATCGGCGAGGCTTCTGTGGGGGCGCTCGGAGGTGAACACCTGGAATGCCCGCGGCAGTGCTGTCCTGGACGGCTGGTGCTCCGAGTGCGGGTACGAGGGGCCGACGGTCTCGGCCTGGGTGAAGCGGCTGGCCGTGTCGGACTCCGAGACTTCGGCCTGCTTGTCCGTCGATCGGCTGATCGCCCATGGCGAGGTCCATCTGCGGGAGAAGACGCTGTTGCGGATGCTCTACGAGACCTGCACCCGCGCCGAGGAGTGCTCGTGGGCGTCAACATCGAGGAGTTGGACCTCACCAGGCGCCGGGCTCGGTGAAGGTCAAGGGCGCCACCGCCCGCCGCCGGGGCGGCCGGGTACGGGAGGACTTCGTACTCGAGACCGTCTACTGGGACGCTGGCACCGCGAGACTCCTGCTCTGGCTGATCAGGGGCCGCACCCGCGGTCCGCCGGTCGCCCGGGTGGGTGTTCGCGTGCCCCCGGATCCGACAGGCCTTCTCGCGGCGGGCCCCGCCGAAGTCGCCGGTTGGGTCCTCGTCTCAAGGCAGCCCTTTCGGGTAATTTCCGTGCGGGGTCGGGGTCGCGGTGGGACCTTTCAGAGTGGGGCCGTTGGGAGTGGGTGCCGCAGGATCAGGGCCCACCCCGGGAATGGCCCGTAGGGCACCCAACGGGTGATAGCGGGTCTGGGGGTGAGGGCGGCAACTCTCGTGGGTACAAAGGCTGTTCGGTGGCGACGGCGCGACCATTGGGCCGGGTCGGCGTTGGATCGAACGCGCGATGCACGTCGGCCACCGCGCAGTCAAAGGGGCTGCGAGCACATGCCATCGAGGTGGGCTCGGGCGCAGGCGTTGTATGCGCGGTTCGGCGTGCGCTCTTCCCGTCCTGTCGGGCGTGTGACGTGGGAACTGCCTTCTGGCTGCCTGCGGCTCTCTCTGCTCGCGTGATTCTCGGCTACTTGTCTCAGTCGACGCGTGCCCCTGAGAGTAGGGACCGCACATGAGCCCCGCAACGGAATCAGCGTGACATTGCACGGCGTGATCGATTTTGCAACAACCCCCGCCACGGGCTGCTGCCTAACAGGAGTGTCATGGACCTGTCACCACTCGCCAACCTGTTCCCGGGCGTAGATCGTGGCGCTGGGGGTAGCCCGTCGAACGAGAGCTGGTCAGCGGGTTTGGCGCCCTGGCTCCGTCGGTGCAGCGAAGATACCGTTCGGGTCGCTGGCGGCAGTCGCCTGGATCAGTCTTGTCAGTAGTCTGCAGTACCGTCGGGATTCGTGACACTCTGAGGTCGCCCTCCGGGGACCAGGCGGGGCGGGCTGGTGACCTAGGAAGGAGTGCCCCAGTCTGATGGCTGCGTCTGCTGAACATGTTAGGGCGCTGGTAGAAGCGCATGCGTCGGGTGATGACCGTGGCTTCTACGCGGTTGCTCTGCAGGTAGCAGCGCGAGAAGCGCGTCAGGGGCACACGCGCGCTGCTGCTTCACTTCGGGACTTCATCGATGCTGCCAGAAGGTCGCGTGTTCGCCATCTGGAGCCGGTGGCATCGCCACCCCTAGAGGGCGAGCTGGCCGGGATGCTGATCCACAGCCATCCCGAGTACAGCCTGGATCAGATGACACTCGATCCGGAGGTGCGCGCTCATCTTGATCTGGCCTTGTCTGAGCAGCGACAGCGGGGAAAGCTGGCGGACTTCGGCTTCTCACCTGTCCACCGAATGCTGCTAACCGGTCCGCCCGGAACAGGTAAGAGTATGTCGGCGTCGGCGATGGCACATGAGCTTGGCTTGCCGCTGTACACCATCCGGCTCGACGGGCTTATCAGCCGCTTCATGGGAGAGACAGCGGCAAAGCTGCGCGTGGTCTTTGACACGGTCGAGCGCACGCGTGCCGTGTACCTCTTCGACGAGTTCGATGCCCTCGGGGCAGAACGGATCGCGGGCAACGACGTTGGGGAGGCCAGGCGCATCCTGAACTCGTTCCTGTTGTTCCTCGATGAACTTGAGCCTCACAGCCTGGTGGTTGCGGCGACCAATCACGCAGGCATTCTGGATCGCGCGCTGTTCCGTCGATTCGACCTCATCGTGGGATACGGCCGGCCGAGCCGGAGCGAGGCTGTGGAGGTCCTCCGCCGCCGGCTATCGGTGATGGACACATCATGTGTGCCGTGGGCTGAGGTAGCGTCAGGAACAGTCGGACTCAGCCATGCGGAACTCGTGGCCGCGGCCGAATCGGCCGCGAAACAAGCGATCCTCGGAGGAAGCGACGTGATTGATCCCGCCGTACTCGACCGGGCCTTGGCCGAGCGTCGTACTGCCGCCGGTGCCTGAGCGGGAGGGCGGGCGGAGGTCCCGTCACCTGGAGTTGCCCCCGGCAGACGATCGTTCATTCAAAGCGTCCGGCAGCGGGAGCGGGGGAAAGATTCGCCCCATCACAGATCGCCTTGCTCATGCGAGCCGTCTCAGGACCGCACTGACCGCCGCCTTGGACGCGGGGGAGGTTCGACGAGCCCGTATCCCGTCAGGGGAAGCGGCCGACGAGACATTGCTGGCCGTCACCTCCGCCGCCGGCTATTTACTACCGATTGCGAAGCTTGATTCGTCCGGCTGCCGTCTGGTGGCTATGTCCTCCCCGCCCGGTAAGACGCGGCCTGAGGTCGCTCTCGTCGCTGTGGGTGGCTCGGGGGCGGATCGGCTCGGCCAGCGCATCGACGCCTATGCGGAATCGGGGGCTGTGTCAGATGGAGGGCCGAACCTCGTCAGCAGTGCTGGCGACGCCGATCTCGTCGCCAATGTTGATGAGATTTCTCTGGCCTCGGTCGGTGACCTGTGGCGTGGGCTTGAGGCGCTGCCCACAGGTGTGCGCTGGTGGCAGGTGTGGCTGGAGCGGTCGGTCCTACAGGAAGAAGAGCCCCTGGAAGTCCTTCGGCGGCTCGGTCCCGTCCTCGGCCTGACCTTGAGTAGGCATACTCTCACGTTCGCAAGGCGTTCGGTCGTTCACGTACAAGGTACTTCCGCACAGCTCGCCGGACTGGTGGGGACTAATGCTCTGCCCACGGAGGTGCGTCCCTCCTCAGCTGCTGAAGCCTTCGTCGAAGCCCCTCTTTCTCTACAGGAAGACCTCGTCGCAGATCTCCTGTCCCGAACGATCCCAGCACAGCGCGAGGACGCACCCGCTGTCACAGTTCTTGACGGAGGTGTGCTTGCCCATCACCCCTTGCTGAAGCACTCTCTGTCCCGGAGCCTGACACTCCACACTGAAGGACTGGCAGGCGATGTGGACGGGCATGGCACTGCCATGGCAGGACTCGCTTTGTACGGGGACTTTGCCGAGGTTTTGGGTACCAATCTTCCCGTGCATCTATGCCATCGCGTTGAGTCGGTGCGAATTCTGGGACTTGACGGCGAGCCCCGGTGCGCTGGTGACTACGGAACGATCATGGCGGAAGCCGTTGCGCTGACGGAAATCGATGCCCCGCTGACCCGGCGCGCTTTCTCCATGTCCGTCACTGACCACACGGAGGCGGTGTCGCCTGAGGCAGGCCAGCCCACCGCATGGTCCATCACCGTGGACGCCCTCGCTTACGGACACGAGGTGGTCGTCTCCGACGGTGGGGAGGTCACCGTGCTGACCCCGAATCGACCGGGGCCGGGGCGCCTATTCCTCGTCTCCGCAGGCAACGTGCGCGAAGGATATGACCAGGATCATCTAACTCGCTGCGATCTCACGCCGGTAGAGGATCCCGCACAGAGCTGGAATGCGGTCACTGTGGGGGCGTATACGCGAATGGCCCGACTACCCACGCAAGGGTCGGCTTATGCCGAGTGGCGCCCTATGGCCTCGGAGGGCGAACTGTCGCCATTCAGTCGTACGGGAGTGCAGCTGGACAGCCGATGGCCGAACAAGCCTGACATTGTGATGGAGGGCGGCAATCTGCTCTGGCAGTCAGCGCCAGGCGGCGAGCTCGACACCGTGGCTGCGCCCAGCCATGGACTGCTTACGACGTCCCGGAGTTCCCACCAGCTGGTCCACGCCGTGCACGCTACGAGCCCTGCGACTGCACAGGCTGCCCGCCTCGCCGCGCTGGTGATGGACCGCTATCCGAATCTGGGTCCCGAGGCGGCGCGGGGGCTGCTGATCCATTGCGCTGAGTGGACTCCGACTATGTGGGGACACTTTGCAGCTGCGGGCGCTTTCAAGACCAAGGGCAACAAACAGCTCCTGGGTGCACTGCTGCGCCGGTATGGATGGGGTGTGCCAAGTGAGGAGCGCCTCCTGAGCAGCTCCCTCCACGATCTCACCCTCATCGCTGAGGAAGAACTCTTGCCGCTTCGCGCCAGTAGAGGACAGCTGGCGTTTGCCCAGATGCAAGTCCACTCACTGCCCTGGCCGGTCAGGGAGCTGCAGGATCTTGGGGACGAACGCGTCCACATGCGCGTCACGCTCTCGTACTTCGTGGAGCCCTGGGTTGGTGGCCAGGGTTGGCGAGATCGCTTCGCGTACCCGTCACACGAGCTTCGCTTCGACCTGCCTCGGCAGGGCGAGGGCCCGGCAGAGTTCCAGCTGCGTGTTTCAAATGACGCGGCAGCGGCCGAAGTGGGCCGCGCAGCGGGCGGCCGAAAGCGCAAGACGAAGCTGGACCCCGGCTGGCTCCTTGGCTCTCAGCAGCGGCAGCGCGGCAGCTTGTGCTCGGATATCTGGGAAGGAACGGCAAGCGATCTCGCTGAACGGGCTCACCTCGCCGTGTACCCGGCAGGCGGTTGGTGGAAGCGTCAGAATGCGATGGACCGGGCCCAGGTACCCGTGCGGTATGCTCTGCTGATTAGCATCCGGACTCGGGACACCGAAACGGACCTCCTTACTCCTATCCGCAGTGAGATTGAAGCGAGGATCTCCGTCCCGGTGTCCATCGAGCTGTAATGCTGGCCGTCAGTCCGAAGAGCCGCTCTGCTCCGAGGAGGGTGGCCCATCGATGTTCCCGTCATTCTCGCCGGATGTTGGATCGTAGGTCTCTCGGAAGACCATATCGGTTAGCCACCGCTTGAACGAGGGATCCCCTGCGAACTGACGGTACAGCTCGGTGTCTGTCTTGAGAAACGCCATGATCGCCCGCAGCACCGCGGCATCGCTTTCGACACGGGCGTTCTGCTCGTCGTTGAACTTCTGGGCGTTGAGGTATTGCTTGTCCTCGCGGACTTTCGCCGGGATTTCCACCCCGATGAGATGGCTTATCCGGTCCTTGTCAGTCCAAGGGATGTTTCCGAAATTTCGGTTGAACTCATTGAAGATGACCGAGGCGCGCTGCAGCTCGACCTCCGGGCGCTGGCCTTGGCCCGTCGGAGCGGTGACAGTAAGCTCCGCGTCTTCGTCCCCCAAGGCGATACTGATCGCAGTCTGCTGCTCGGCCCGATAACTCTCCAGGTCAACCGTCTCCAGGATGCCTCGGGAGAGATCTTCTTCGATGGGCGCGGGCAACTTCGGGATAAGGAACGTCAGCAGGATCGACAGCTTTAGCCACTCCGGGTTGCGGTAAGGCAGGATGCCGGCAAGGTAGTCGTAGGTGCGCACAAACGCCTTGGCCGTCCCCTTGAATTCGACCTGCTGGTCCTCGCTGCCGAGTTCCCGATATGCCAGCACGAGCTGGTCGAGAAACGTCTCCAGGTGTGCGCGAGGTTCCTTGGCCAGAAACATCTCTACGAACCTGTCGATGTCGTCCTGGCCGAAGACCCCTGCCACATCGAGGATCGCCCGCAGGTCATGGAGAGTGTTGGGGTCGATCTCGTCAGCGAGCATCGTGGTGCGATACCACTTCTCGAAGGACTTCTGGATGACCTCGGTCTTGTTATAGAAATCCAGAACCGCAACGTCGCGTTTGTCCGGATGGGCGCGGTTGAGCCGGGACAGGGTCTGGACAGCTCGGACACCGGACAACGTCTTGTCTACGTACATGGTGTGTAGAAGCGGCTCGTCGTAACCCGTCTGGAATTTGTCCGCGCAGACCAGGATGCGGTACGGATCCTCTCGGAATGTCTCCTCGATGGCACTACTTGGGAAACCGTTGATACTGGCTTCGGTGACCTTCTTGCCGGCGTGCTCGTGTTCACCGGCGAAGGCGACGATGGCCCGGTAGGGGCTACCTAGCTTTTTCAGGTAAGCGTCAATAGCGAAGTAATAATCTAGTGCCCGCTGGACGCCTTCAGTCACGACCATGGCGCGGGCCTTACCCCCCACCTTCCGCGGCCGTATCACGTTGTTCAGCAGATGATCAACCATAATCGACGCCTTGGCCTGGACAGCGTGAGTGTTGCCCTCGACATACCGACGCAGCTTCTTCGCGGCCTTCTTGGCATCGAACTCGGGGTCGTCTTCTACTGACTTGACGAGTTTGTAATAGCTCTCGACCGTCTGGTAGGTCTTCAGGACATCGAGGATAAAGCCCTCTTCGATCGCCTGCTTCATCGTGTAGACGTGGAAGGGGTACTTCTGACTGCCTGCCCCTGGACGACCGAAGTAGCCGAGCGTCCTGGGCTTGGGCGTGGCCGTGAACGCGTAGTAGCTGGCGTTTCTGAGCAGCTTCTGGCTCTCGATGATCCTGTTGATCTTGTCCTCTGTCGTCTCCTCTTCCTCGGTGGCCTCGCCAGCGGGACCGAGCGCATTGCTCATCGCATGTGTTGTTTTACCGCCCTGCCCGGAGTGCGCTTCATCGATGATGATGGCGAACCGTCGTTCCCGATGAGTGTCGCCAATGTCCTGGAGGATCACCGGGAACTTCTGAACCGTGGAGATGATGATCTTTGTGCCGTTGGCAAGGGCCTCGCGCAAGTCCTTCGACTTGTCGGCGTGCTTGAGCAGGGACCGGACCTGTGTGAATGACCTGACCGTACGCTCGATCTGCGTATCCAGGTTGATGCGATCGGTCACTACGATTACGGCATCGAACACGGATGAGTCGTCACCGCCCAGACCCACCAGCTGGTGCGCCAGCCACGCGATGGAGTTGGACTTGCCGCTGCCAGCCGAGTGCTGGATCAGATAACGCTGGCCCGCGCCGTTTGCCTCACTGTCCTTGAGGAGCGCACGGACGACGTCGAGCTGGTGATAGCGAGGGAAGATCTGCCGCCGCGTAGTTTTCCGGGTCTTGGGATCCTTCTCGAGCAGGCGAACCGCGTAGTGCTCGATGATGTCCGAGAGGCTTGCTGGCGACAGGATATCCTGCCAGAGGTAGGCGGTGCGGTATCCGTCCGGATTGGGCGGGTTACCGGCGCCGCTCTCCCACCCCTTGTCGAAGGGGAGAAACCAGGACTTTCTGCCTGCCAGTTGCGTGCAGAACCGCACGGAGTGCTCGTCCACAGCGAAGTGGGCCAGACAGCGGCCGTCAGCAAAGAGCGGATCACGTGCGTCACGCGAGTTCTTGTATTGCTCGACCGCGTCCTCCACGGTCTGCTTGGTCTGGCGGTTTTTCAGCTCGAACGTCGCCAGCGGCAGGCCGTTGACAAAGATGGCCAGATCCAGTGCCAGTTGAGCTTCATCCTGGCTATAGCGCAGCTGACGGGTCACGGTCCAGCGATTTGCGAGGTGGCGCTGCTCGGCCACCTTGTTTCCTGGCGAGGGCGTCGCTCCGTAAAAGAAGACCTCGAAGGATCCTGTGCTAGTGGAGTGATTCATCCCCTTCCGCAAGAGGTCCACGACGCCGTAATTGGTGATGTATCCCTGGATGCGATTGAGGAACTGAGCGCGGACTTGAGACTGAGGCATGGCCAGTTCGAACGCCGCAGCAGCCTCGGGCTGCGTCTCCTTCAAGAACGCCTGGAGCTGTTCGGTGTCAATGGCACGTCCGCGGTCGTAGGAGGAACGCGAACCTTCTCTCCATCCACCCGACTGTGAGGTCATATCTGCAACGATGTCGCGCTCGAGAGCGCCCTCACTCATGTCCGTTCCGCCGTATAGCCTTGCCGTGCCGTTCACATCGCCTCCTCGGCCGCGTCGTCGCCATCCAGGTCCGCGTTCATCCTGCCCTCGTCGGTTTCGTATGCCGCGACCCGGTTGGAGTTGTCCGCGTCGGGCAACGTGGCTGCGGCGGCCCGTACGTCAAGCTTGCCAGTCACTACGTCGGAGGTCAGTCGAGTCTGGTATTCGCGGAGGAGGGAAATTTCGCGCTCGGCGCGCGTAATCGCAAAGTCAATCTGCCGCGTCTCTTGTGCCACGTATCGCACAATGGACGTTTGCACATCTATCGGAGGAACCGGTACGCGAGTCGACTTCACTTCGGCAAGCCCGAGACCCTGCTTCGTGCCGCCGTATTCATTAACTTTGAACTGCTGCTGCCCTGATTGTGAGTGCAAGCAGAGAGCGAGGTAGTCGGAATTGATAAGTTCTGGGCGAGGCCTGATGAGTGCAACGTGTTGGTTCACGTAGGTAGGGCGCTGCAGTTCATTATGGATGACTCCGATGTTTCCGGTCATCGCCCCAGTAATGCAAACGAGCAAGTCACCTTCCTGGGCGCGAGTTCGAACGCCTTCAGTGCTTTTAGGGATCGTGACGCACTGAACTTTTTCCAGCTTGAGCTTAAGTCGCCTTCCAATGTTTCCGCTTTGCAAGAACCAGTCCCCCGTATCGGAGTAGTAGTCCGCCCATCCCCGCGAGCCGGACGTAACGAGCCTCGCGATCCGCTTTACCTCCAGATGCTTCAAACTGGTTGGTAGTGCGAGGGGTCCGGGCACACCCTTCGTTACGGCATTTTCAATCACCGCAGCGCGTTGTTCGTCAAGAAGCGCGATGAGCCTTCTCTTGATGCGGATTGCTGCGCCAGCCTCTTGTTCGATACGCCGGACATACTTGACGATGGCCTGCTGCTCTTCGGTCGGCGGGAGCGGGAGATACTGTGAGCCAAACTGGCTAAATCGAAAGTCCGTGGACCGCTCGCGAATTCCTTTAGCCAGAGCCGTAATCCAGCCAGAGAGAGCCATATGCCTGATGAGTAGGGCGTAGTACTCGGCCTCGATTCCCGGGCGAGGCTGGCAAACTGCGTAGACTGGAGTGGACTTTCCTTCGGAGTCGGACACTCCGACGGCGCCGGCGAAAGCGTCCATGGCGTGAATAACCAAGTCGCCCTTGCGGACCCCCTGATATCCAATTTCTTTGACGGATTGTGTAAAACCTGTCGTCCGTCGGTTCTTTCGCAAGGTGACAGTTCCGTCACGGAAGCAAGTTACAACTTCGTCGTCTGGCCTGACGCTGCGTGACACGAGTGTAAACAGGTTCTTTCCGCGGGTGGTCCCCCAATGCGCAGGGGTGCGGCCTACCCATGGTTGCGCGATGGCCGTATATTGCGGGTAAGTGGAGAGTTTCGCCTTCACTCGGATCCCTCGTAAAACAGTTCGCCGAGAAGTCCCTCGGTCTCCTTCTCCAGGGCCACAATGTCCGCCCGGATCTCAGCAAGGCTGCGCGACACTGGCGGCTTGTAGAAGTGGCGAGCGAAGCTGATCTCGTAACCCTTCTTCGTTGCGCTTTCGTTGATCCATGAATCGTCCGCATATGGCAAGACCTCGCGCTGGAAGAACGCCTCAATCCCGCCGGGCTCCAGGAGCGGTACCTGCTCCGTGTCGCGGAGCTCACTGTCGGACTCGTACTCGGTGACCCGGGACTGAGGCTTCCCTGCCTTCGTCAGCATCGGCTTGTCGATCTTGTGAAGGCCGTACAGGGGGCGGGCCTCCGTGTCGCCCTTGTGGACCTTGAGGATTACGGGCTTCGCTGTCTCGTCGCGCCAGCTCACGCCACGCAGCAGGGCCTTGCGGTTGGCTGCGCTGAGCTTGAATCCGAGCCGACCCATCGCTTCGCCGGCCTCGCGGTCGAACTCGTTGTAGTCGTCGAAGACCTGCTCGCCTAGCTCGTCGAGTAGCGCGGTGCCGACCGTGACGAGTTGCCCGTCCCGCTCCCACGTCACAGAGTTGAGCAACTTCTTGCGCGAGGCCTCCTTGAGGACTGGGATGTCAGCGTCCGGTTCCTCCTCGTCGGATCCGGTCGCGCGGGCCCATAGCTCCAACTGCTCCCGCACCTGCCTGGCAACGTTCACGAAGTTCGTGTGTAGATCGTCGCCGAATTTCTCGTAGAGCAGCTCTCGTGCTTCCCTGTCGCCCGATGCGAAGCGCAGTATCTTCACGCGCTCTTTCGTAAACTGGCTACGCAGCCGGAGTGGGCGCTCCACTGTGATTTTCCAGTAGCCGAATTCCTCGTTCTTGAAAATCTTCGAGTGCTGGGTCTGCGTGAAGTCCTGGAATACCTGGGTGACGCACTCGATGTCGGTGGGCGACAGCTCGCAGCTCTTGCTTCCTAGGTTCTTGCGCAGAGGGGTCGACCAACCGGTGGCGTCGATCAGCTGCACTTTCCCTTTGCGGTCTGCCGACTTGCGGTTGGTGATCACCCAGATGTACGTCGCGATGCCAGTGTTATAGAACATGTTCAGTGGAAGTGCGACGATGGCTTCGAGCCAGTCGTTCTCGATGATCCAGCGACGGATGTTGCTCTCACCACTGCCAGCGTCCCCCGTGAACAGGGACGAGCCATTGTGGATCTCGGCGATCCGGCTACCCAACCGCGACTCGGTCTTCATCTTCGAGACCATGTTCGCCAGGAAAACCATCTGACCGTCGCTGGAGCTGGTTACCAGAGATGAAGGTGCTGTCTCGCCGTCGAAAATCACATTGAACCGCGGGTCGGAGATGTTTGCCTTCCCGCCAAGGCGCTCTTGATCGGACTTCCAGCTCTTGCCGTAAGGAGGGTTGGCGAGCATGAAGTCGAAGCGGTGGTCAGGGAAAGCGTCGTTAGAGAGCGTGGACCACTCAGGTCCGCCTTTGATATTGTCAGCCGCCTCGCCATCACCCTTTAGAAGCATGTCAGCCTTGCAGATGGCGTATGTCTCGGAGTTGATCTCCTGACCATACAACCGGGTAACGACCTCCTCTCCACCATGCTCGGCCGAGAGCTTGCGCAGAGTTTCCTCAGCGACAGTCAGCATTCCGCCGGTGCCGCAGGCGCCGTCGTAGAGTAGGTAGGTGCCGCCCTTGATCTTGTCTGCTACGGGCAGAAACATTAGCCTCGTCATCAGCTTGACCACGTCACGTGGGGTCCAGTGCTCGCCGGCCTCCTCGTTGTTCTCCTCGTTGAACCGGCGCACCAGGTTCTCAAAAATCGTTCCCATGGCGTGGTTGTCGAGAGCCGGAAGACGGACCCGCCCGTAGGCATCGAGTACGGGTTCGGGGGAAAGATTGATCTCCGAGGACAGCAGCTTGTTGATCAGCATTCCCAAGGTGTCGTTACGAGACAGCTTAGGGATTTGGTTGCGGAATTCGAAGTTGTCGAGGATTTCCTTGACGTTCGGGGAAAAGCTATCCAGGTACGCCTCGAAGTCGATGCGGAGTTGCTGCGCGGTAGTCCGCTTGGCGAGCTTCTGGAGGGTAAATGGAGAGGTATTGTAAAACGCTTCCTTCGCTGCCTGCCTCAAAGGGGGGTCCAACTCGGCGGGATCGACCAGTCCAAGGTTCGTGAGTTCCTTGTATGTCCGGAGGACCTCGTCCTTGGTTTTCTCGAGTACGGCGTCAAAGCGGCGCAGTACCAGCATGGGGAGGATGACATCGCGGTACTTACCGCGCACGTATACATCGCGCAGTACGTCGTCCGCGATCCCCCAGATGAAGCTCTCGATGCGACTCTGCTGCGCGCTGTACACCCTGTATCCGTCTCTCCCTGGCCGCGCAGACTCTGCTCAAGTCGGCACGTCACGCTTCCTACCAATGACAGCGACGAGCGTAGTCGAGGAGCCTCACCTGCGAGGGGCGTCTGGCCTTGTCGGTCCAGCCATCCACCGAGATCCGTGCGTGACGCAGCACGGTCTCTCAGTGCTTGCATCGGCTGCCGTGCGGCAGCAGCAGCCGCTGTCAACGTGAGTGCTGAGCTCATAGGCACGGCCTCGACCGCGAGCTCAGCCGCGCCGTCCACCTAGGTGTCGTCCCTGGCGGTTGCGGTCGCTGGCGGACTCGCCCATGGTCACAGCGGCGGCGATCGGCACCGCACCCTTGCTGACCTCCGGCCAACCCGCGTGGGTTAAGCCGACTGCCCTGGTAAGCGAGGCCACCTCCGGTTCGCAAGGCAGCGGGGTATCCGGGACGAGGAGGGGTGCCTGTGGCGTTTCATAGGGGCGAAGCTTGGAACTCGGTAGGGGAATCGTGATCCTCCCGTCGCGCCAAAGCCGCCAGCGCAGGAAGCGATTGCACACGCGGCTTCGGGTGCTCTGGGGTGCTACGAGGCCGAAGGTGGATCAGGGCCGGGGGTTTCTGTTGGACGTGGTAGAGGCCGGTCGGCGAGCGTGGAGGATCGGGTGCGGGAGCGACGCGTAAGCAAACGGGGCAGCACGTGCCGGTTCGGGCGGTATCGGGGGGCCCGAGGGTATCTCTCTGGCCTGCAGATTCATCACCTAGTGATCGACGGCGACAGAAGCCAACGTGATCACTCTCAGGTTTGTAATGCATAGGTTAAGGGTTCGACTTCCTTAGGTGGCTCGCTATATGGGCAGGTGAGATCCCATTGATCTGGATTTTTCTTTTCTATTGCTATTTCTTGACTAAGAAGAGCTGCTTGTGCGGTCGATCAGGCGTTTGAATATGATGATCGGCGATGTCGGGGTCGTGTTCTACGCTGCCAGGCATGAGGTCTGTGAGCCACCCACCTCGAGTGTGCTGATGAAGCGGCGGTTGCCATCGACACCGGTGATCCGCAACTGCGCGCCCGAGCGCGGGGCGTTTCTTGCGTGATTACCCGCATGCGTTTCGGCCAAGTCGACGGGTCGAGCGCGCGGCCCGAGCGTCCTCACCGCCGGACTCGACTTGGACCTGCAGATATGACCCACCATCCTTCTTCGCCCTGCGCTTGCTGGGTGCTGGCGCAGGAGATACGGGCCTACTTCTGCGGGTATGGCGATGCGTAGCCGCCTGGACCACTGCGCGAGGAATCACCTCGGACAACGCCCCGAAAGGCTGTCCCGTGGGGACGCTCAGGGGACGGGATAAGAAGGCTCGGTGCCGAAGGATCGGGCAAGGCCGGGGCAATGCAGGGCACTTGACCTCGTGTTTTACCGAAAGGCGAGGCAGGATCGGCAAGGATCAGGGGAACCCTGTGGGCGCTCGTAATGCGTAGGTCAAGGGTTCGACTCCCTTAGAAGTGGTCTCATTTGGCGTATCGCCGGTAGCAGATGAGTGCGGAGGCGATGCTGACGAACGCACCGAAGTGAGAGGCCTTGACCTCGTATCGG
>NZ_JBMHHY010000033.1:0-129837 GCF_049739465.1 Embleya sp. AB8 | reverse complement strand
GGGAAGCCGACCCGGGTGGTAACGGCCACGTAGTGGACGGGCAACAACGGATGCGAAGCACCAAGCAAGACCCCGGCCCCGGAGGGGACGTGCAAGCCCCACGCCAGGGCGACACCGGCCTCCGGCACGAACTGGGCGAACCCGACCGGAGAGACAGCCCGGCGCGCAGCGACGGTCCGAACTCGGCCGCGGAGCGGACGTGCAGCGACGAGACGGCGGCCCCCGCCACGACCCGGCCCCGCTGAACGGACCCGGGGCGACTGCGGAGTTGCCGAACGCCACGACGCCAAGCGGCCCACCGCCCCCGGTCACGCAGCGCGGAGCGCCCGAGCAACCCGGCTGCCCCGCAGCCGGGTTGGGTCGCGCGCCGGATGTTTCGGATTGGTTGCTCGGCCGCCTCGTCGCAGCGTTGTATGCGCCTTCCGTACCCCGGGGTTCCGGTCCGGCGCTCCGTCGGCCCGACTCGCTGCGCTCCTGGCCTACATGCCTGCTCCGGTAGCCTGCGGCCCGGCCCGGCCCAGCCCAGCCGAGCGCAAACTCCCCCTCCCCCTCACCTCCCCTGCATGCGGACGATCTGCAACGCGATCATCAGGTTCAGGCGCAGGTGGGGGTCCTGGGTGAAGGGGCCCAACAGGCGTTCCAGCTTGGTGATTCGGTAGCGCAGGGTGTTGTAGTGGACGTACAGGCGCCTCGCCGTCTCCGCCACGTTCAGGTTGGTGTCGAGCAAGGCCTGCAGTGTGTTGCGTAGGTCGGCCGCCTCCGGGTCTCGGGGCCGCGCCAACGAGCGCAGCGCCTCCCGTGCGAAGCGGTCGAGTTCGCCCGGGTCCGGGATCAGACTGAGCAACCGGAAGACGCCCAGTTGGTCGAAGTCGGCCACCGCGCCCGGGCCGTGGATGCGTCGGCCTGCCGCCACCGCGCGGCGGGCCTGTTCGTACGCCGCCGGCAGCGCGTCCAAGGATTCCGCCGGGCGGCTGATCCCCGTCGTGAAGGAACGGATCAGCGTCGCGCAGTCCGCGTGTACCAGCGCCGCGAGTTCGGCCACGAGCCGGGCGGACTGGCCGTCGGCCGGTGCCCCGAGCAGGGCCACCACCTCGCGCGGATACGCCGCGACCGCCGCCTCGGGAGCGCGTGCGCCCACCGCCGTCGACCAGGCCAGCGCAAGCGCCTCCTGGCCAGCCCGAATCGCCCGCGCGTCGCCGCTCGCCGCGGGCGGGTCGACCTCGACGACCACGACCAGGAGCGGACCGGTCGGCAACGCGGCCCAGCCGGTCAGGTCGGTGCTGCGCCCGGTCAGCAGGTCGCGCATCAGGTCGCTGCGGTACTTGGCGTCCGAAGCAGCCTGCGCCAACCGCCTCGACAGCCCGATCGCGGTCTCCACCAGCGGCCGACCCGCACTTGGCGACACAACCGATGAAACGGGCGAAGCAGGTGGAGCAGGTGAAGCATGCAGAGCAGATGTAGCAGATGTAGCAGGTGAAGCCGGCGAAACCGGTGAAACCGGCAAGTCCGGTGCGCTCGGCAAGACCGACGCACCGTGCGCGCCCGGCGCAACCACCCCGCCCGAAGCCCCCGAAGCCCCCGGAACTTCCGAAGCCCCCGAAGCCCCACCGCCACCCGCCCCCGCCCCCGCGTCCCACGCCGTCGACGCCCCCGCCACCCTCGCCCGCGGCACGCCCGCCCCCGGCTCCGGTGCGCTCGCCCCGCCGCCCACCGCCTTCCGGCGCCGTGGCGGCAGTCGGCGTGGCGCCGCGCCGGCCACCACCGCGCGCCCGGTGCCGCCACCGCTCTTGTCGGCGGGACGAAGCGGTGGTTCGCCCCCGGTTGCCGTTCCGCCCGCGTCCCCGAGGTTGCCCATATACCGACCGTAGCGTTACAAACACGGGCCCGCCGGCACCATGGAGAGCGCGCGGGCAGTGCACACCCGGAGTGCGCGGGGCGCACGATCCGCAATCCGGAGCCCCTCCACAACCCACGCCCCCGGAAGGCAAAAACTCGCCCATGCATCTCCCCGCGTGGCGCGCTTGACCCTTACGCCCGAATCGCCATAGCTTGCGAACCAGCGGGCACCGCAAGCCCCCCGGTCCCGCGCCTGGTACGAAGCCCTCGGTCGTTCCCCCGCGACCGGGGGCTTCTCCACGCGACCCCCCAATCACCACCCGCCCTACCCGCCCTACCCGTCCCACCCACCCCAACCGTCCCACCCACCCCAACCGAACACCGCCACCCGAAACCGACCAGCGCCCGAGCACAACCCCACCCCAACCGCCATCCCAACCCCCACCACCCCAAATACCGTTCGCCCCTCGGATTGCCGGGCCCCGCTCGGTACGATGCGCGGGGGCGAACGCGTGGCGATACGGACACCATCCGTGACCGTTGCGCACAAGCCGGCGTGACGGGCAGCGGAACGGGAGAGGCTCTAAGGGGCGTCGCCGATCGGGCGGAATGGACGCACCGGGATTCATCGGCAGCGGGCCGACATCCTCTCGAAGTCCCCTCGGGGACACGGGCACGCGGAGAGGACCGGCCGGGGGAAGGGGGGTCCACCGTGGGACAGACCGAACGTGGCGCACGCACCGGAAGTCCGGCCGAACTGGCCTGGTTGCGCGGCATGGACGCCTACGTCGCCGGCGAATACGGCCAGGCGGAGGTGCAGTTCCGCGCCGCCGTCGAGGCCGATCCGGGGATGGCCGACGCCTGGCTGGGGCTGCACGCGCTCAAGGTGGAGGTGGCCGCCGCCGTGGTGGCGATGCACACCCACCGCGAACGTTTCGGCGAGCAGCGCGCCAAGTACGGCCGACCGCTCAACTCCTGGTACTGGCTGGGCTGGTGGGTACAACTGGTCCTGGAGACCCCGCGCGACCTCGCCCTCGCCCACGCCTCCCACTGGTTGGACGGCCGGCACCTGCCCGAGTTGGACGCCGCCCTCGCCCTGTGCCCGCCCGCCGAACAGGACGCGGCCACCCGCTTCCTCCTCGCCTGCCGGGCCTACCTGGGCAAGGACTGGCAGCAACTCCTCCGGCACACCGCCGGGTTGGACGACGACGCGCTGCTCGGCGTGGAGGCGGGCCTGTTCGCTGGCATGGCCCGGGTCCGGCTCGGGCTCTACGCCAAGGCCGAACAGGTGCTCGCCACCGCGCTGGTGCGCTGCCGGTCCGAGCATCCGCAGCGCAAGGAACTGCGCTACTGGCTCGCGCGCGCGTACGAGGAGACCGGCCGCACCCCGGCCGCCCTCCCCCTGTACCGCGCCGTACACCAGGCGGACCCCTCGTTCATGGACACCGCCGCCCGGCTGTCCTCGCTCGCGGCCGGCGAACCGCTCGACGAATACGGCGGGATGACCGCCCGCCTGGCCGGCCCCGTGGTCGGCCGCGGCCCGCTCCCCGACGTACTGCCCCCGATACCCGCGACCGCTCCCCCGCCCGCCGGACCGACCGCCGGACCACCGCCGGCCGCCGAGGTCGAGCGCGAGCCGGACCCGATCCCCGACAACGGCGACGCCGACCTCGAACCCGACCTCGACCTCGATCCCGAGGCCGACCCCGAGGCGGACGTACAGGTCGCGGACCGCCCCGCGCCGATGCGCCCGGCCGCCGCCCCCGCACAACTCGCCCTCGTACTGGCCGAATTGGAGTCGATGGTCGGCCTGGAGCCGGTCAAGCGCCAGGTCCGCGCGCTGTCCGCGCAGATGCGCATGGCCCGACTGCGCGAGGCGCAGGGGCTGCCCGCCCAGGCCCCCAAGCGGCACTTCGTCTTCTCCGGTCCGTCCGGGACCGGCAAGACCACCGTCGCGCGCCTGCTCGGCCGGGTCTTCGCCGCGCTCGGCCTGCTCGAGAGCGATCGCCTGGTCGAGGCGCAGCGCTCCGATCTGGTCGGCGAGTACCTGGGCCAGACCGCGGTCAAGACCAGCGAGCTGATCGACTCGGCGCTCGGCGGCGTGCTGTTCGTGGACGAGGCATACGGGCTCACCAACGTGGGCTACTCCAAGGGCGACGCATACGGCGACGAGGCGCTCCAGGTGCTGCTCAAGCGGGCCGAGGACGACCGCGACCGGCTGGTGATCATCCTGGCCGGCTACCCGGAGGGGATGGACCGACTGCTCACCTCGAACCCGGGTCTGATGTCGCGCTTCACCACCCGGGTCGAGTTCCCCTCCTACGGCGCCGAGGACCTGGCCCGGATCGCCGAGGTGATGGCGGCGGCCGGCGGCGACGTGTGGGACGAGGACGCCGCCGCCGAACTGCGCAGCATCACCGGCCACGTCCGCGAACAGGGCTGGATCGACGAGCTGGGCAACGCCCGCTTCGTCCGCACCCTCTACGAGAAGTGCTGCATGTACCGCGATGTCCGCCTGGTCGAACTGCCGGACGGCCCGGACCTGGCCGAACTGACCACACTGCGCCTGTCCGACCTGTTCCAGGCATATGGGGATCTCGCGGACGGCCGGGGATAGCCGAGCGCCACCGGGGTAGGGCTATCCGATCATCGTCTTTGTCAGATCCATCAGATCCATCGGATCGATCGGATCCATCAGATCCATCGGATCGGTCGGATCGGTCGGATCGCGGCATCGGCGAGGCACCGAAACGAGCAGCACGAAAGGGTCCCCCCGTGGCCAAACAGACCGTCGCCGAGCAGTTCGTCGACATCCTCGCCCAGGCGGGCGTCCGGCGCCTCTACGGCGTCGTGGGCGACAGCCTCAACCCGATCGTGGACGCGGTCCGGCGCAACGCCGCGATCGACTGGGTACACGTCCGGCACGAGGAGGTGGCCGCGTTCGCGGCGGGCGCCGAGGCGCAGTTGACCGGTCGCCTCGCCGCCTGCGCGGGCAGTTGTGGGCCGGGCAATCTGCATCTGATCAACGGCCTGTTCGACGCGCATCGTTCGCACGCCCCGGTGCTCGCCCTGGCGTCGCACATCCCCAGCGGCGAGATCGGCACCGGCTACTTCCAGGAGACGCATCCCGAACGGCTGTTCGTCGAGTGCAGCCACTACAGCGAAATGATCGGTACGCCCGAGCAGATGCCCCGGGTGCTGCAATCGGCGATCCAGCACGCGGTGGGCCTGGGCGGGGTGTCCGTGGTCACCCTCCCGGGCGATGTCGCGGGTCGGCCGGCGCCGGAGCGGGCGCACCAGGTGGCGCTGCCCACCTCGCTCCCCTCGGTGCGGCCCGGCGAGGCGGATCTGGCCACGCTGACCCGGATGGTCGACGAGGCCGATCGGGTCACCCTGTTCTGCGGTGCGGGGACGGCGGGGGCGCACGCGGAGGTGATGGCCTTCGCCGACCGGATCAACGCGCCGGTGGGGCACGCGCTGCGCGGCAAGGAGCACATCCAGTACGACAATCCGTTCGATGTGGGCATGTCCGGCCTGCTGGGCTACGGCGCGGCCTACGAGGCGATGCACGAGGCGGACCTGCTGATCCTGCTCGGCACCGACTTCCCGTACAACGCCTTCCTGCCGCAGGACGTGGCCACCGTGCAGGTGGACGTACGGCCCGCGCATCTGGGTCGACGGACCAAGCTGGACCTGGCGGTCTGGGGCGACGTACGCGAGACGTTGTGCGCGCTGACCCCGATGGTGCGGGCGAAGACCGACCGCCGATTCCTGGACCGGATGTTGCGCAAGCACGCCGACGCCCTCGAAGGGGTCGTGAACGCGTACACCCGCAACGTCGAGAAGCACCTGCCCATCCACCCGGAATACGTCGCCTCGATCCTGGATGAGGAGGCCGCCGACGACGCGATCTTCACCGTCGACACCGGCATGTGCAACGTGTGGGCGGCGCGCTATCTGACCCCGAACGGGCGGCGTCGGGTGATCGGTTCGTTCTCGCACGGCTCGATGGCCAACGCCCTCCCCCAGGCGATCGGCGCGCAGTTCCTGGACCGGGAGCGGCAGATCGTGTCGATGTCCGGCGACGGCGGATTCTCGATGCTGATGGGCGATTTCCTCACCCTGGTGCAGCACGATCTGCCGGTGAAGATCGTGCTGTTCAACAACTCGTCGCTCGGCATGGTCGAGTTGGAGATGATGGTTGCGGGGCTGACGCCGTTCGGCACCGGCAACAAGAACCCGGACTTCGCGGCGATCGCGCGCGCGGCGGGCGCCTTCGGGATCCGGGTGGAAAAGCCCACGCAGGTCCGGGACGCGCTGCGCGAGGCGTTCGCACACCCCGGCCCGGCCCTGGTCGACATCGTCACCGATCCGAACGCGCTGTCCATCCCGCCCAAGATCACCGCCGAACAGATCCAGGGCTTCGCCCTGAGCGCGGGCCGCACGGTACTCAGCGGCGGCGTCGGACGGATGGTCCAGATGGCCAGGTCCAATCTGCGGAACGTACCAAGGCCGTAGTCGTACCGAAGCCGTAGTCGTACCGAAGCCGTAGTCGTACCGAGGCCGTAGTCGTACCGAGGCCGTCAATCGGCACGCCCAACGCGTCCTCGACCAAAGCACAGCCCGGCCGGCGTTCGAGGCCAAGCAGGCCGCAAGCCCGGCCGGCGTTCGAGGCCAAGCAGGCCCCGCAGCCCGGCCGGGCTCCGTCGGCTCAACGCGCGTCGGGGGCCGCCCCGTACTTCTCCGCCAGCCCGCGCAGCTCCCGCGCGGCCGAAATCGCGTCGGCCTTCCCGTTCGACGTCTGAATCCCCATCACCGGCAAGGTGTCCCCGTTGGACATGTCGATGTACACCCAGGGATCCCCCTGCCGCAGATAGACCCGGACGATCTGCGCCCACTCCAGATGCGTGGTGCGCAGCAGGTTGACCACCGTCACCCCGCCCACCGCCGCGACCACCTTCGGCCGGCCTAGCATCAACATCGCGCCGAGGCCGATCACCCCGGTGAACGCGACGCCCATCCGCGAGCCGAATCCCCAGCCGCCCTGCTCCGGCAACATCACCGCCAGCACGCACAGCCCGACCAGAATGATCGTGCCGAGCACGGCGGTGATCAGCCGGCTGCGCTTGGCGTACCAGGTACGCGGAAGGTCGACGACGGAGCTGGGGACACTCATGGCGAAACGGTTCTCCGAAGAAGAGGTGCTTGGCTGAGGTGGCCGGCCCGCCGAACCTCGAAGGACCACGGCGGACCGACCGACCGGCGGTGGACTCAAAGACGGCAGGCGTGGATCCCGGTGACCAGGATCGCGCGGGCGCCGATCTCCCACAGGTCGTCCATGATCTGCTGGGCGTTCTTGCGCGGAACCATCGCGCGCACCGCGACCCAGCCCTCGTTGTGCAGCGGGCTGACCGTGGGCGACTCCAGGCCGGGGGTCAGCGTGACCGCCGCCTCGACCCGCTCGACCCGGATGTCGTAGTCCATCATCACGTAGCTGCGCGCGACCAGGACGCCCTGAAGGCGCCGAACCAACTGCTCCAACGCGGGCGAACCCTCGGCCCCCGCGCGCCGGATCAGCACCGCCTCGGAGCGCAGGATCGGCTCGCCGAACACCTCCAGGCCCGCCTGGGCCAGCGTGGTCCCGGTCTCCACGACGTCGGCGATCACGTCGGCCACGCCGAGCTGGATCGCGGTCTCCACCGCGCCGTCCAGCTTGACCAGCGCGGCGGCCTCGATGCCGTGCTCGGCGAAGTCGCGCTCGACGATGCCGATGTACGAGGACGCCACCCGCAGCCCGGCCAGGCCCTTCTTGCCCTGCCCGGCCAGCTCACGCGCCAGCGGCGCGGGCGCGGCGTAGCGGAACGTGGCCGGGGCCAGGCCCAGTTGCAGGATCTCCTCGGCCTCGGCGCCGGAGTCCATCAGCAGGTCGCGCCCGGTGATGCCGGCGTCGAGCCGACCCGAGCCGACGTAGATGGCGATGTCGCGCGGGCGCAGGAAGAAGAACTCGACGTTGTTGTCCGGGTCGGTGAGGATCAGTTCCTTGGAGTGCTTGCGCTGCCGGTAGCCCGCCTCATGCAGCATCGCCGACGCAGGCTCGGAGAGGGAACCCTTGTTGGGGACGGCGATGCGCAGCATGGAATGACCCTTCGGGTGGTGCCGAACGAGGTGGTGGTACGGCGGCGTCCCCGGCCCGGGCGACGGGCCGGGGACGGCGGCTGTCACAGGTGAGCGTATACGTCCTGCAGCGAGATGCCGCGAGCGACCATCATCACCTGGAGGTGGTAGAGCAGCTGGGAGATCTCCTCGGCGGTACGGTCGGCGCCCTCGTGTTCGGCGGCCATCCACACCTCGGCCGCCTCCTCGACGACCTTCTTGCCGATCGTATGCACCCCGGCGGTGACGAGCTCGACCGTGCGCGAGCCCTCCTGGCCCGAGGCGGCCTTGTCCCGCAGCTCGTCGAATAGCTGTTCAAACGTCTTCATGGTGCCCATCGCGTGGTTGGTGGGTGGCGTGGCATGCGACTACCGATTCGACCCGGTTCGACCCGGTACGACCTGTCGATCAGGCCGAACGCCACGGTTCGGAGAGCGTACGCAACGCCATCGCGGTCACGACGGCCGCCTCCACCGCTTCGCGCCCCTTGTCCTCGCGCGAGCCGGCCAGTCCGGCCCGGTCCAGGGCCTGCTCCTCGGTGTCGCAGGTGAGCAGTCCGAAGCCGATCGGCACGCCGGTGTCGAGGGCGACCCGGGTCAGGCCGTCGGTGGCGGCGGAGCAGACGTACTCGAAGTGTGGGGTGCCACCGCGGATGACCACGCCGAGCGCGATCACCGCGTCGTAGCCGCGCCCGGCCAGCGCCTTGGCCAGTACGGGCAGTTCGAACGCGCCGGGCGCGCGGATCAGCGTGGGTTCGGTGATGCCCAGCTCGCTCAGGGCCTTGACGGCCCCGTCCACGAGTCCGTCCATCACGGCGGTGTGCCATTGCGCGGCGACCACGCCGACGCGCAGGTCATGGCAGCCCTCGACGGTCAGTTTCGGGGCTCCTGCGCCACTCATGTCTGTCGGTGTCCTTCGGCTGGAACGGCTCTGGGCCTGATTGCGGAAGTGGGGTGGGGCGGGTCGAACCTATCGGCGCGGCACCGACGGCACCGCGCGCGTGTCACCAAAACGAGTGAGGCCCACGTACGGCTGAGGCTCACGTACAGCTGAGGCGCACGTACGGCTGAGGCCCACGTACTGCCGAGGCGCACGTACAGCTGAGGCCCACGTAGTACTGCCGAGGCTCACGTATTGCCGAGACGCACGTACTGCCGAGGCTCACGCCGTACTGACCGCGTGCCCCTTCGCGTCGACGGCGTCCGCGACGTCGACCACCGACGGCGCGGTGGCCGCCGGGTCGCTCGGGTCCAGCCAGGGCAGGTCGTGCCCCATCCGGTCGCGCTTGGTCAGCAGGTAGCGCAGGTTGTCGGCGGTGGCGTGCACCGGGAGCGGGATCCGGCCGGTGATCTCCAGGCCGTAGCCCTCCAGGCCCGCGCGCTTGGCCGGGTTGTTGGTGAGCAGCCGCATCGAGCGCACACCCAGGTCGACCAGGATCTGCGCGCCGGTGCCGTAGTCGCGGGCGTCGGCGGGCAGGCCCAGTTCCAGGTTGGCGTCCACCGTGTCGTGGCCGGCGTCCTGGAGTTGGTAGGCCTGCAGCTTGTGGATCAGCCCGATGCCGCGACCCTCGTGGCCACGCATGTACAGCACCACGCCCCGGCCCTCGGCGGTGACCCGGTCGAGCGCGGCGTCCAGTTGCGGGCCGCAGTCGCAGCGCAGCGAGCCGAACACGTCACCCGTGAGGCACTCGGAGTGCACCCGCACCAGTACGTCCTCGCCGTCGCCGAGGTCGCCGGCCACCAGCGCGATGTGTTCGACGCCGTCGGTGGTGCTGCGGTAGCCGATCGCCTGGAAGGTGCCATGCGCGGTGGGCAGCCGGGTCTCGGCGGCTCGCTCGATGGTGCGTTCGGTGCGTCGCCGGTAGGCGATCAGGTCGGCGATGCTGACGATCTTGAGGCCGTGTGCCCGGGCGAACGGGACCAGTTGCGGCAGCCGGGCCATGGTGCCGTCGTCGTTGACCACCTCGCAGATCACCCCGACCGGCGCCAGGCCCGCCAGTTCGGCCAGGTCCACGGCCGCCTCGGTGTGGCCGGGGCGGACCAGCACACCGCCCTCGACCGCGCGCAGCGGGAAGATGTGCCCGGGGCGGGTCAGTTGGGTGGGCAGCGTGTTCGGGTCGGCCAGGAGTCGCACGGTGTGCGTGCGGTCGGCGGCCGAAATGCCGGTGTCCACGCCGTCCTTGGCGTCCACCGAGACCGAGTAGGCGGTGCCCTTGCGGTCCTCGTTGACGGCGGTCATCGGCGGCAGTTTGAGCCGGTCCAGGTCGGCGCCGCGCATCGGCACGCAGACCACGCCCGAGGAGTAGCGGATCATGAAGGCCATCAGCGCCTGGGTGGCCAGTTCGCCGGCGAAGATCAGGTCGCCCTCGTTCTCCCGGTCCTCGTCGTCGACGACCACGATCGCCTCGCCGTCGGCCATCGCCTTGATCGCGTCCTCGATCGTGTCGAGCACCAGGTCGTCCGGCGCGGGCGTCGGTGCCGGCACCTCGATGTCGGTGGTTTCGCTGCTGGTCTTCACGCCGTTGCCCCTTCCAGGTGCCGTTCTGCCCCGCGGGCAGCCCCCTTGTCCCGGTACCGCCGGGAGCGGTTCCACCAGTCGACGAGTCCGGCGACGCACATCACGAAGAAGACGCCGTAGACCAGTCCGCTGAACACCAGGCCGTGTTGCACGGCGAGCGGGACACCCACCATGTCGACGGCGATCCACACGAGCCAGAACTCGAACAGGCCGCGGGCCTGGGCCAGCATCGCGACCACCGAGCCGACGAAGATGTACGCGTCCGGCCAGGGCGCCCAGGAGATGCCCGTGTGCTCCAGGAGCAGCGCGAAGCCGACCGTGCCGGCCGCCATCAGCGCGACCAGCGCGACACGTTCGTACATGTTCGCGAAGCGGATCTCCACCTCGCCGGTGTCCCGCCGGCCGCGCGCCCAGCGCCACCAGCCGTAGCCGGCCGCGAGGATGATCACCACGTTGCGCATCGCGCTGCCGCCCAGGTGCACCGAGGTGTTGGCGGCGATCAGCAGCGCGGCGCCGAGGATCTGCACCGGCCAGGCCCACAGGTTGCGGCGCAGCGCGAGCCACACAGTGGCCAGCGACGCGATCTGGCCGAGCAGGTCGGACCACGGCACGGGCTTGTCCGCGACGGTGAACGCGGCGTCGTTGAGCCAGCCGATCACGATTCCTCCCGGGATGTGCCGTGTGTGCCCAGCCGCTCCACGTACTTGGCGATGATGTCGACCTCGAGGTTGACCGGGTCGCCGACGGTCTTGACGCCGAGGGTGGTCAGCGCGAGCGTCGTGGGGATCAGGCTGACGGTGAAGCTCGCGTCGTGCGCCCGGACCACGGTGAGGCTGATGCCGTCCACGGTGATCGAGCCCTTGTCCACCACGTAGCGGGCCAGGTGCGCGGGCAGCGCGATCTCCACGACTTCCCACTCCTCGCCGGGCGTGCGGGCGAGGATCTCGCCGGTGCCGTCCACGTGCCCCTGGACGAGGTGTCCGCCGAGCCGGCCGCCGAGCACCATCGGGCGCTCCAGGTTGACCCGCGCGCCGGTGCTCAGCGCGCCGAGGCTGGACTTGTCGAGGGTCTCCTGCATGACATCCGCGGTGAAAGTGCCCGCGGCCGGGTCGACCTTGTCGTCCACCACGGTCAGACACACCCCGTTGACGGCGATCGAGTCGCCGTGTCGGGCACCGGCGGTGACCACGGGGCCGCGGATGGTGATCCGGGCCGAGTCGGCCAGCCGCTCGATGGCCACGATCTCGCCGAGTTCCTCAACGATTCCGGTGAACATGCGTCAGGACTCCTTCGTACGGCCGGCGTCTGCCGGCCGGGGTCGGGCGGTGATCCGAATGTCGGTGTCGAGGCGCGTGACGTCGTCGACGTCCAGTCGCAACACCTCGGCGCCGGTGCCGATTCCGGCTAGGCGCGGGGCGGTGGGTCCGGCGCCGAGCGGGGCGGCCGGTGCGGGGTAGCCCACGAGAGTGTCGATCGGCCCGGCCGCGGCGAACACGCCGACGGCCGGGGTGGGGCCGCCCTCCGGGAGTACGGCGCGCTGATCGCGGACACCGCGCACGTCGCGCACGTCGCGCACGTCGCGCCGGTACAACTCGCCGAGCAGCGCGGGCAGATCCAGGGCGGGGTCGGCGCGTGGTACGCGCGGTATGGCGGCCTCGGGCAGGTGTGCGGCGTCCGCGTCGGGGCCGACCGCGGGATCGGGGTCGGGGTCGGCGGGACCGAGGGCGCGGCTCGCCGGCACGAGCGCGCGGCGCATCGCCGCGGTCTCGTCGACCGGCGCAGTGGTGTTGCCCTCGTTGGCCTCCACCTCGTGCCTCCTCGCGTTCGACGCGGGGCCACCGGGGTGTTTTCGGGCACAACGGCACGACGAGTCGACCGTGCGGAGACGACCGCGCACCGTGGGTACGCGGACATGCCGCAGTCGCTCGCCGCGCGCTACCTCCCATCCGGACTTTGACCGTCGGTACCGGAATTCCACCGGTTCAGCCGGCCGTCGCTCCACGTGATTGCGGGGCGTCGACCGGGTCGCGGACTGTAACCGCCGGTTCGGATTTTCACCGACCCCGGAGCGCGCGTACGTGACTTTCGTACACCTCGAAGTGTGCCACGACGGCCGACAACGTTGTCCTCGGCCAACCTGTGCCGTCCGTCACGGTGCGTTGGTATATCCGAACGCGACTGCGGCGTGGATGATCTGACGAATCGTCAGTTCGCGATTCGAGGCGGTGCGGAGGGGTCGGCCCGGCGATGAGATTCTGTGCGCATGACCGTGCAGATCAATCCGAGCATCCTGTCCGCCGACTTCGCCCGCCTCGCCGACGAGGTCGCCCAGGTGCGCAACGCCGACTGGCTCCACGTGGATGTCATGGACAACCACTTCGTACCGAACCTGACCATCGGGCTGCCCGTGGTCGAGAGCCTGATCAAGGCCACCGACACCCCCATCGACATGCACCTGATGATCGAGGACCCGGACCGCTGGGCACCCGCCTACGCCGAGGCGGGCGCGGGCAGCGTGACCTTCCACGTCGAGGCCGCGACCGCGCCGATCAAGCTGGCCCGGGACCTGCGGGCCAAGGGCGCGCGAGCATCGATGGCACTGCGGCCGGCCACGCCGATCGAGCCGTACGAGGACCTGCTGCCGGAGTTGGACATGCTCCTGGTGATGACGGTCGAGCCGGGTTTCGGCGGGCAGAGCTTCCTGGACATCATGCTGCCGAAGATCCGGCGGACCCGGCAGCTGATCGCCAAGCACGGTCTGCAGATGTGGTTGCAGGTGGACGGCGGGGTGTCGGCGAAGACGATCGAGATGTGCGCGGAGGCGGGCGCGGACGTGTTCGTGGCCGGGTCGGCGGTGTTCGACGGGCGGGATCCGGGGGCGGCGGTGGACCGGTTGCGGTCGTTGGCGGCGGGGGCTGCGGGGCGCTGCGCTCACTAGGGCGGATTGGTTTCGCCCGCCCGCCCACCCGTTGCCCTGGGTGAGCAGGCTGCGGTGGGCACGGGTCGGGGTCGGCCGGCCGGGGCCTGGCGGGCTTCGTCACGGCGGGTGAATGGCTGCGGGGCTCCCGGTGTCCTCGCCGAGGCGGGAGGCCCTCCACCCGTGGCCGACCGGATCGTCCAGGTGAGCAGGCTGCGGTGGGCACGGGTCGGGGTTGGCTGGCCGGGGCCTGGCGGGCTTCGTCACGGCGGGTGAATGGCTGTGGGGCTCTCGGCATTCTCGCCGAGGCGGGAGGCCCTCCACCCGTGGCCGACCGGATCGTCCAGGTGAGCAGGCTGCGGTGGGCACGGGTCGGGGTTGGCCGGCTGGGGCCTGGCGGGCTTCGTCACAACGGGTGAATGGCTGCGGGGCTCCCGGCATCCTCGCCGAGGCGGGAGGCCCCCGGCCCTGTGCCGACCGGATCGTCCAGGTGAGCAGGCTGCGGTGGGCACAGGTCGGGGTTGGCCGGCCGGGGCCTGGCGGGCTTCGTCACAACGGGTGAATGGCTGCGGGGCTCTCGGCATCCTCGCCGAGGCGGGAGGCCCCCGGCCCTGTGCCGACCGGATCGTCCGGGTGAGCGGGCCGCGGCCGGTACGGGTTCGGGTCTGCCACCCGCGGCCCGGCCGGATTCGTCGTGGTGGGTGGATGGCTGTGGGGCTCTCGGTGTCCCTGTCGGGGCGGGAGGGCCCTTCGTTTGTCAGTTTGTGGCGGACCAGATGGTCCAGTGGTCGGATTCGTGGATCGGGCCTTCGGGTGGGAGCCTGGCTTCGATGTAGGCGGCCAGGTCGGCGAGTTCGGCGTCGGTGAGGTCGTGCAGGATCGAGCGGCCGGTGCGGGCCAGCAGGTCGGTGGTGACCTCGCGGGCGTCGGCGTACTCCCGGCGGGTCTCGGTCAGCGCGGTGGTGCGCACCGCGTCGAAGCCGGCCACGTGCAGGGCCTCGGTCACCGTCTCGGTGGTGGGGCGTCGGGCCGCCTCGATGTCGAGCAGGGCCGGGAACCGCTCGAAGAACCAGCCGCGCAGGTGGGTGGGCGTGCCGGGGCGGGCCACGTCGGCCGGCGTGCGGTCCTGGACGAGCAGCGTGCCGCCGGGCGCGAGCAGCCGGCGGGCCTCCCGAAAGCACCCGGCGAGGTCGTCGAGGTGATGGATCAGCGCCCGCTCGAACACGATGTCGGCAACGTCGTCCGGCAGTCCGGTGGCCCGGGCGTCCCCCTGTCGAAACGCCAACCCCGCCCGATCCCCGGCCCGTTCGCGCGCGCCGGACAGGATCGCGGCGGAGAAGTCCACTCCCACCGCACTCGCGGCGCCGAGCTCCAGCCACGCGGTCGTGTACACCCCACCACCACAGCCGATGTCCACCACCCGGGCTCCCGCCGGCCGCGCCAGCTCACGCATCGTGTCCGCCCAGTCCGCGCCGGCACTGCGGCGGGCGTAGGTAAGCCGGTTGGCCTCGCTGTGGAAGTCGATGGGCATGGGATCGGCCTTTCGCCGGAGTTCGATATTTCGATATTTCGATTTCTTGGTCTCTTGATATCAAGATAGTTGATGTCGAGAGGGCTTCTCAAGGGCTTCCGAGGCGAGGCGGGGCGGAGTGGAGTGGAGTGGAGTGTGACGTCGTCAGGCTCGGCCCCGGCGGCGTTGCCAGGCCAGGTACGCGCCCGTGCAGGCCGTGACTCCCGTCATCGCGGCGATGTGTTCGCGGCCGGCGAGGTTCGGCTTCACCGCCACCTCGGCGATCATCAGGGCCCATACACCGACGAACAGGATCGGTGCCCTGCGTACCATCGCGATGCACACCACCAGGCCCACCACCGCGGCCGAGGGGCCGGTGTCCATGATGTCGCCCTGGTGGGCGTCCAGGCCCAGGAAGTGGTCCGGGCCGAGGCCGACCATCACCCGCGCGGCCAGCGTGCCGCACAGCGTCGACACGTACGCGATCACCAGCGTCCACCGCGCGCCCAGGTCGAGTTCGGCCAGTCCGAACAGGATCAGCACCTGGATCAGCGCGCCCCACACCGGCAGGTCCGGCGCCGGCACGAACAGCGAGATGGGCGTGCGCAGCAGCGCCAGCGGCAGCGGGATGCCCGCGCTCACCCCGCCCAGCACCCGGACCACGTCGCCGCCCCACTCGGTACGCCAGGCCAGCCAGAAGCCGAGCGTCAGCAACACCGTGCACACGGTCAGCGGGATCGCCCGCAGGCCGTGCGCGCGCAACTCGCGCACCGGGACCGAGGTGAGCCGCTTCCATTCGCCGCGCACCGCTCCCCCCGTGCGGGCGAGCAGGCCGGGGCGCGGGGTGCTGCGGGCGAGGGTGGACATGGGTACGGCGGCTCCTGCGCTGGCGGCTGCCGATCGCCCCGCGGACTCCTGGGACCCGAGGGGCGATCGGTGCGGCCGAGCCCGAAGTGGCGACCGCCCTCGCCGTTATGCCCCGGTTGGGCAGGATTCAGCCACCGGTCACCCCATCCGGGCGGGTGATCGCGCGCGGGCGGGCGGGTGATTCGGTTCGCCCGCCCGTCGCCCGCCCGTCGCCCGCCCGCGCGTAAGGTCAGTTCGTCCGGCGCAGCAGGGCCAGGTACATCGCGTCGGTGCCGTGCAGGTGGGGCCACAGTTGTACGTCCGGGCCGGTACCCAGGTGGGGAACGCCGGGGAACAGCGGGCGGGCGTCGACCAGCTCGGTCTCGCCGGCGCGCAGGATGTCGTCGACCACCACGCGTGTCTCGGCCGGGTGCGGCGAGCAGGTGACGTACGCGATCACCCCGCCGGGGCGGGCCGCGGATACCGCCGTGCGGAGCAACGCGCGCTGGAGTTCGCCCAGTTCGGGGATGTCCTCGGGCTTGCGGCGCCAGCGCGACTCGGGGCGGCGGCGCAGCGCGCCCAGGCCGCTGCACGGTACGTCGGCGATCACCCGGTCGAAGCTGCCCGGTTGCCAGGCGGGTCGGGTGCCGTCGGCGGTGATCACCTGATGGTGGGTCAGGTGGCCGATCGCGTTGCGGACCAGGCGGGCGCGGTGGTGGCGGCGCTCGACGGCGAGCAGCGACACGTCGCGTCCGGTGGCGATCGCGGCGAGCAGGCCGGCCTTGCCGCCGGGGCCCGCGCACAGGTCGAGCCAGCGGCTCTCGGCGCCCTCGACCTCGGCGTTGGCAAGGGCCGCGGCGACGAGTTGGCTGCCCTCGTCCTGGACCGCGGCCCGGCCGTCCCGGATCGCCTTGATCGCGGCGGGGTCGCCCTCGGGGAGGGTGGCCGCGTACGGGGACCAGCGGCCGGGCGTGGCGCCCGCCTCGTACAGTTCGGCGAGTTCGACCCGGCCCGGGCGGGCCACCAGGGAGATCACCGGGGCGATGTTGTCGGCGCCGAGGAGGGCCTCCATCGCGGCCCGGTCGTGCGGGATTCCGCGCGCGCCCAGGGCGTCCCACAGCGCCTGGACGATCCAGCGCGGGTGCGAGTGCAGCACCGCGAGGTGGCCCTCGGGGTCGTCCTCGTAGGCCGGCGCGATCTGCCGCAGCCAGGTGTCCAGGTCCTGCTTGGCGACTCGGCGCAGGATCGCGTTGACGAACTTGGCGCGGCCGTCGCCGAGCACCGCGCGGGCCAGTTCCACGGTCGCCGAGACGGCGGCGTGTACCGGGGTGCGCATGCTCAGCAACTGGTGCACGCCGAGCGCGAGTACGTCCAGGACCGGCGGGTCGATCTCCTTGATCGGCCGGTCGGTGCAGGCCGCCACGATCTGGTCGTAGGTGCCCTGGCGGCGCAGCGTGCCGTGGACGAGTTCGGTGGCGAACGCGGCGTCGCGCGGGATGATCCGGCGTTCGCGCAGCAGCGCGGGCAGTACCAGGTTGGCGTAGGCGTCGCGTTCGCCGACCGCGTGCAGGACGTCGTAGGCGGCCAGGCGCGCGGCGTCGGGACGCGGGCGGCGGTAGGGGCGTGCGGCGGGGGCGTTGGTCACGGTGCTCAGTTCGTGCCGAGGGTTTCACCGGGCTCGGGGTGTGCGCCCCGGGCCCAGTCGGTGGCGGCCATCATGCGTTTGCCCTGGGGCTGTACGTGGGTGAGTTCGACCGCATGGCTGCCGGTACCCACTCGGACCGTCTTCTTCTCCACCGCCAGCTCGCCGGGGGCCAGTTCGGTGTCGCCGGCGCGCAGCCGGACCGGGGCGAGCTTGAGGCGCTCGCCGCGGAAGGTGGTCCAGGCACCGGGGGCGGGGGTACAGCCGCGCACCACACGATCCACGCGCAGTGCGGGGGCGGTGAAGTCGACGCGGGCGTCCTCGACGGTCAGCTTGGGCGCGAGGGTGATGCCCTGGAGCGGTTGCGCACGCGCCGCCAGGCTGCCGTCGGCGATCCCGTCCATGGTCGCCACCAGAAGTCGGGCGCCGGATCGGGAGAGCCGGTCCAGCAGGTCGCCGCTGGTGTCGGTGGGGCGGATCTCGTCGGTGACCGTGCCGTAGATCGGGCCGGAGTCCAGGCCCTGTTCGATCTCGAAGGTGCACGCGCCGGTGATGTCGTCGCCGGCGAGTACGGCGTGTTGTACGGGAGCGGCGCCGCGCCACGCGGGCAGCAGCGAGAAGTGCAGGTTGACCCAGCCGTGCGCGGGGATGTCCAGGGCGGCCTTGGGCAGCAGCGCGCCGTAGGCGACCACCGGGCAACAGTCGGGGGCGAGCTCGGCGAGCCGGGCCAGGAACTCCGGTTCGCGCGGCTTGGCCGGGCGCAGGATCTCGATGCCGGCCTCGGCGGCCCGCTCGGCCACCGGACTGGCGACGAGCCTGCGACCGCGACCGGCGGGGGCGTCGGGTCGGGTGACGACCGCGACCACCTCGTGCCGGGAGTCGAGGAGGGCTTCGAGTGCGGGTACGGCGACCTCGGGGGTGCCGGCGAAGACTAGGCGCATGGGGTTTTAGAGGGCCTTCCCGAAGGTGCCGTGGGGGGAGAACTTGACCTGCGGCGGGGCCTGGCCGGCCCATTCCGCCTCGCGCAGCGCACGCAGCGCGGCCTTGCGCTGTTCGCGGTCGAGCCGGTCGATGAACAGGATGCCGTCGAGGTGGTCGGTCTCGTGCTGGATGCAGCGCGAGAGCAGTCGGGTGCCCTCGATGGTGACGGGGTCGCCGTGCATGTTGAAGCCCTTGGCGACCACGCCGTACGCGCGTTTGGTGTCGTAGCGCAGGCCCGGCAGCGACAGGCAGCCCTCGGGGCCGTCCTGTTCGTCCTCGGACAGGTCCAGGTCCGGGTTGATCAGGTGGCCCACCTCGCCGTCCACCTGGTAGGTGAACACCCGCAGCGCCACGCCGATCTGCGGCGCGGCCAGGCCGCTGCCGGGCGCGTCGCGCATCGTGTCGGTGAGGTCGGCGACCAGTCGACGCAGTTCCTTGTCGAACACGGTGACCGGGTCGGCCTTGCTGCGCAGGACGGGGTCGCCGAACAGGCGGATCGGCTGGACTGCCACGGGTGTGCTCCCCCATCGGTGGTCGGTCGTGGTGGCTGGTCGGTATCGGAGAGCGGCAAGTCTACTGAGCGGGCGGGATGCGGCCGGTCCTGTGCCTGCTTGGACCTCGGCAACCCGGTCGGGACTGACGGACACTCTCCGGATGTGACGACCGATCAGGAGCAGGAGGACGGGGATCGTGTGTTGTGGTCCCGGGTCCGCACGGGGGATCGCGACGCGTTCGCGGTGGTGTTCGACCGGCATGCGGGAGCGGTGTACGGCCATCTGCTGCGGCGCATCGGGGACGGCGGCGAGGCCGAGGATCTGACCTCGGCGGTGTTCCTGACCGCGTGGCGGCGGCGGGCCGAGGTGACGTTCGACCGGGACAGCGCGCTGCCGTGGCTGCTCGGGACGGCGAATCGCACGCTGGCCAACCGGCGGCGGGCGCTCAAGCGCTATCGGGCGCTGGCGGAGCGTGTACCGCTGCCTGCGGACGTACCCGATCACGCGGACGACGTGGCCCGACGGATCGACCAGGAACGGGCGGCCGAGGCACTGCGGCGTTCGGTGGCGCGGCTGCCTCGGCACGAGCGCGACGTCGTGGAGTTGTGCATATGGGGCGGCCTGGACCAGCAAGCCGCCGCGATCGCACTGGGCGTGGCCCATGGCACGGTCAAGGCGCGGATGCACCGGGCCCGGAAACGGTTGGGCGGCCTGTTGGCCGAAGAGGGCGTGCACGCGGGCACGTTCCGAGGCATCGAGGAGGCACGATGAGCCCGTACCACGAGGATCGGTTGCCAGGGCACGAGCGGCGCCGGCGCGAACTGCTCGCGATGCTCGGCGAGGAGGGACCGGGTCGCGGCCGGGCGTTGTTGCCCGGGATCGCGGCCGGCGCGGTGCTCGCGGTGTGCGCGGCGGGGGTGCTGATCGCGCAGCCGTGGCAGGCCCCGGAGCGGCTGGCCGCGGCCGGTCCGGTGAGCGGGCAGGAGCCGGGCCAGGGGGTGCCGCGCGACGCGGCGAAGGCGGGCGATCCGGTGCCGTGGGACGTCGCGGAGGCGACCCTCGCGACGTGTTTGGCATCGGGTCGGCGGGGGCCGGACGCCCCGCCGGGGGCGACTCGGGCAGACCCTCGGTGGTCGCGGCCGAGCGGGCTGCCGTCGGCGCCGTCGACCGGGGGTCCGACATCGCTGCCGGGGGGCGGGGACGCCTCGCTGCCGCCGGGGACGTCGGGGACCGGGACGCCGGCGTCGTTGCCGCCGGGCACCGGGGGCTCGTCGTTGCCGCCCGGGACCGGGGGCACCTCGTTGCCGCCCGGGGCACCGGGGACGCCGACCGCCGCGTGGTGGACGGGGACGCCGTCGACCGGGGCGGCGTCCCGGCCCCCGTCGTCGTCGGGCCCCTCGGCGTCCGGTGACCGGCAGGTTCGGCCGATGTTGGCGAGCGGTGGCCCGGGCGGTGCTACCCCGACCGATCGGGGCGGCGTATCGCCGGGGCCGATGCTCGAGCCCGACGCGGCGTACCGGCCGTACTTCACCGCGTGGCAGGACGACGGTAGGGGTGGGCTGCGCCCGCTGGTCCTGGCCAAGGCCGCCAGGCCGGGCCTGCTGGTCTGCTACGGGGCGGGCCCCGCACCGGAGTTCCCGATCCCGACGGCGGCGGACGGCGCGCTGGCGGGGGCGTTCGAGGTCCGGCACGGCCCGGAATCCCACCCGGTGTCGGAGTACCCGGCCCAAGCCACCCTGTTCTCCTCGAACACGTGGTGGGGACGGACCACCGGCACGGTCGCCCGAGTCGTCCTGGACCTCTCCGACGGCACCACGGCGGGCGCGGTGGTCCGCAACGGCATCTGGTTCGCCGGTGTCCCCACCAACGCCGCGGCCCCGACCCCGACCCGAATCCGCGCCTACGACGCGGCCGGCACGGTGGTCGGCGAACGCACGGCCGACGACGCCGCGCTGCGCTGCGCAGACGCGCCGGGGACCAAGGGGTGCGGCAGCCGGACACACTGGGGGTAACCGAACCCGCCTCGCCCGACGGCCCGTTGCCGACTCTGCGGTGCGGGCCGTCGGCCGTGCGTGAGCCGTCGGCTTGGCGCGGCGCGGAAGCCGGACGGGGCGCGGCGGCCGTCCGGGCCACGGGCGCGTGAACCAGCTTGGATCGACGGCCCGTTGCCGGCCCGCACGAGCCGTCGGCCATGCGCGGCGCAAGAGCCGGACGGGCTCGCGGGAGCCGGACCGGGCGCAGCGACCGCACAGCCCGCGGGCGCCGTGAACCGGCCTGGATCGACGGCCCGTTGCCGGCCCGCACGAGCCGTCGGCCATGCGCGGCGCGGGAGCCGGACGGGCGCGCAGGAGCCGGACCGGGCGCAGCGGTCGTACGGGCCGCAGGTGCGTGCACCGGGTTTGCTCGGTGGTTCCGTGGTCGGTTCCCTGCCGAGCACACGCGTCAGCCGATGTCGGGTGGGTCGATTCTGATCTGGACCGGGTCGGGGGCGGCTCGGGCCAGGCGTAGTGTCTGGGCTGCTTTGAGGGCGTGGGCCAACTCCGCGCCGCGGCCCGGTTCGATGCGGAGCAGGACACGTTCGTGGAGCACGGGCGGGGCGGGTCGGGAGGCCGGGGCGGGGGTCGGCGGTGGGGTGTCGCCGAACAGGGCACGGGTGAGCTCGGCGCGGGTTTCGGCGGCCCTGGGGTCGGGCTTCGCGGGTGGCGGCGTACGCGGTGGCGTGCGCGGCGCGGTCGGGGCGACCGGGACCGGGCCCAGCACGTCCACCCGGTCCGGGAGGCGCAGTACGGCCAGGAAGTCGGCGATGCCGGCGGCCGGCCCGGTGACCGAGGCCATCCGCGACACCGGCGGCAGGTTCAGTTCGGCCCGCTCGACCAGTTCGGCCAGCGCGTACCCCTGCGGGTCCCACCGCACCAGCGCCTGTACCGGGCGCAGCGTGGACTCGGCGACCACGACCAGCGTGCCGCCCTCCCCCGCCGGCCGGACCAGGCTCGCCGCGTCCAGCCAGCGCCGCAGCGCCTCCTCGCCGGCGCGCAGGTCGGGGCGGGTGAGCAGGGCCCAGCCGTCCAGGAGCAGGGCCGCCGCGTAGCCGCTCGGCGCGACCGGTTCGGCGCCGGGCGTGGCGATGATCAGCGCGGGCAGGTCCGGCACGGTGGTCAGGATCGCGTCGCGCCCGGAGGTACGCACCGGCACGGTCGGGAAGGCCCGGCCCAGTTCCTCGGCGGTCCGGCGCGCACCGATCACGCCGGCTCGGATCCGGTCCCCGCCGCACACCCGGCAGTGCCAGTTCGGCGCCGGGCGCGTACACCAGCCACACGTCAACACCCCGTCCCCGGAGGGCAGTTGAAGCGGTCCGGAGCAGTGCGCGCAGCGCGCCGGTTCGCGGCAGCGTTGGCACGAGGTGCGGACCAGGTAGCCCCGGCGCGGGACCTGGACCAGTACCGGCCCGCTGCGCAGCGCGTTGCGGGCCACGTCCCAGGCCAGGCTGGGCAGCCGCGCGGTGCGGGCGCCCTCGTCCCGGGCCAGATCCAGGTCGCTGCCGACGGTACGGACCAGCGGCGCGGCGGCGCGCACGGCCGGGCGGTCGGCGTGCAACGGCCGGGCCCAGCCGGTACGCACCAACTGGGCGGCCTCGACGGTGGTGGCGTGCCCGCCGACGGTGAACGCGGCGTGCTCGCGCGCGGCCCGCATCGCGAGCACCTCGCGCACGTGCGGGTAGGGCGCGTTGGGGTCGGCGTGCGAGTCGTCGCCGTCGTTCCAGACCAGGGCCAGGCCCAGTTCGACGACCGGCGCGAACATCGCCGCCCGGGTGCCGACGACCGCGCGTACCGTCCCGCGATTGATCGCCAGCCAGCGCCGGTAGCGCTCCTCGGGGCCCAGGCCGGCGGTGAGCGCGACATGCCGACCGGGGCCGAGCAGGGCGGTCAGCGCGGCATCCACGCGCTCCACGGACTTGGCGTCCGGTACGACGGCCAGTGCCCCGCGCCCGGCGGCGAGCGTCGCGGCCAGCGCGCGCGCGATCTCGTCCGGCCAGTGGGGCCCCGGCAGCGCGGTCCACACGGTACGCGGCGACTCCCCGCCGGCGAGCGCGGCCAGGTGCGCGGCGCCGGCAGGGTAGCGCGCCCACGGACCGGGGGCGGGCGGCGCGGGGCGGGGCAACGGCTGCCCCGACGGCTCCGCCTCGGCGCGCGCGTGCCGGGCCGGCAGCGCGAGTTGGACAATGTCGGCGAGGCTGCCCGCGTATCGATCGGCAACCGCCCGGGCCAGCTCGATCATCGCCGGCGCGAGCACGATCTCGGGCGAGACGACCCCGGCCAACGGGGCGAGCGGCCCGCCGTACGTGCTGCGCTCGACCCGCTCGACGATCACCCCGTCGATCAGCCCGCCGCCCCGCCGCCGCCCATCGACGACCTTGGCCCCGAACCGCACCCGAACCCGAACCCCGGGCTGGGCCACGTCGGCCAACTTGGCCGGCACCGAGTAGTCGAACAGCCGATCCAGATGCACGAGCCCCTTGTCCACCACGACCCGAGCCACCGGCAGCCGCGCAGCCTGCGCATCGACCTTGGGCTTGCGCGCCTTGGCGGCCCGAACGGCCCGCCGCGCGTCCTCGACCCCGAGCGCGAGCTGTCCGTCCTCGCCGGTACTCGTGTTCGGATCGTTCGTGGCCACACCAGGCATCTTGGCAGACCGGTCCGACGGATCCGCGCAGGTACGGGGGGACGATCCGGGCAGCGATGGTCTTGATGGAGATGATCCGTCTGCCGACAATCCGGCGAGCGACAATCTCGCCGAAGACATCGCCGCCGAGGGCCCACGCCGGTCCCGCCCTTCCTCGGCTGATGTCCACCGCGTGACCGACCGACGGATGTCCCGGCCAGTCGCGCGGCCGGCTCTACTCCACCTCCACCCCATGCGACTCCGCCACGCCCAGCAGGCCGTTGCGGAAGCCGTTGGTGGTCGGGGAGAAGGTCCAGGCGCCGTCGGTGCGGACGAAGGCGCCCAGGACCATGGCGGTTTCGCCCTGGCGGCGGGTCGGGACCGGGTGTTCGCCGAGGGGGCGGCCGTTGGCCTGGTCCAGGCGGGTAAGTTTGCTGTTGCGCAGTGTGGTCAGGTCGCGGCCCGGGGCCTGTTCCTCGTCCACCGCCGCGGCCAGGACCAGGCGGTCGGCCTCTCGGGGCAGCAGGGCCAGGTCGACCAGGAAGGCCACCCCGTCGCCGATTCGGACCGCGCCCTCCGGACTGGCCGGGTTGTTGAAGAAGACGAAGTGCTCCTCGCTGAGCACCTGGCCGCGCCGGCAGACGAACGCGCAGGGGTCCAGCGGCGGGGCGTTGCCCGGCTCCCAGGCCAGGCGGACCAGGACCCGGCTGCCGGGCGCGGCGGCGGTCGCACCCGTGCCCGGGCCCAGTCGGCCGCGCAGGCCGTGTTGGGCCAGCAGGCCGACCAGTTCCGGACCGGTGACCAGGCCCAGCGGTTTGTTGCGGATGAACTCGTGGCTGCCGGGCCCGAATCCGGACGTGGTGACCAGGAGTCCCTTGTTGGCGCCGTGGTGCTGCACGGTGCCGGCCAGGTCGCGCACGGCGGTCGGTGGGACGGTGTGCCGGTAGCGCTTGACCTGCACGACGATCGTGCCGCCGCGGATCGGGTCCGGGTCCACCGCGACCACGTCCACCCCCTGGTCGCCGCTGCGCGCGGTGGTCGCGACCTGCATGCCCATGCGTTTGAACAACTCGGCGATCAGGTTCTCGAACTCGATCGGGTCCATCACGAACAGGTCGGGATCGTCGTCACCGGGTCCCGGCAGCACGATCGTGGGCTCGGGCGCGGGCGGCGGCGTCGCGGCCACGCTGTCCGCGAGCCGGGTCGGCTGTACCGGGGTGGGCCGGTCCGGGCGCGCGGACAGCGTGCCGTCCATCGCCTCCAGGCACGCGACCGCGTCCACCCGGTCCAGGCTGATCCGCCCGAACTCCTGGGCCTTCGCGGTGACGGTGAGCAGGTACATCTGTCCGGGCCGCCCGGTCGCCGGGTCGACCGCCCGGACGAAGCCGTTCAGCACCACCGAGTCGAGGATGCCCTCGTGATCGGCGAAGAACAGCTCGGCCAGGAGCCGGACCGCGCTCTGCGCGAGGATGTCCCGGTGGATCGTGCGCCGGTCGGTCGCGGTGCGCGCGACCTCCTTCTCCTGGTCGTCGGTCTTCACGTAGCGCACCCGCGCGATCTCGGGCACCACGTCCACGCCGGGCAGTTCGTGGTCGACCACGAGTTGGCGCGCGGCGGCGTCGAAGGCCACCGTCGACTGATCGGAGAAGCCCTCGGGCCAGTCCGGCGAGGCCAGCAGGACACCCTCGAAGTAGTCCTCGATCGCCTCCGGATCGCGTGCCGCGAGCCGCCGGACCAGGTCGTCGACCTGCTCGTTGCGCTGCGCGGCCAGCGCCCGCTGCCCGTTGGCCCAGTCGTCGAACTGTCGGCGATACTCGTGGTATCGCCGCTGCCGCTCGTACTCGGCGGCCTGCGCGGCGCGCAGATCGTGTTCGTACCGCGCCTGCCCCTGCGCACGTTCCTGCTCGTAGCGCGACTGCGCGCCGGGTGCGAACGAGCCCAGGCCGGACGGCGGCTGCGGCAGATAGCGCGCCGGATCGGGCATCGGGATCGGCCGGGCCAACTCGCCCGGCTGGAACGGCGGGAGCTCCACGGCGACCCGCAACCGCTCGATCCGAAAGCCCGGCTCGCTCAGCCGGGCCACGAGCACGCCCTGGAGCTCGGCCACCCGCTCCTCGATCTCGGCGGTCCTCCTGGCCACTTCGACCTCGCGGGACTGTTGGTAGGCGCGCTGCGCCTCCCGGTCGGCCCGGGCGGCGGCCTTCTGCGCCTCGCGCCGACTCCGCTCGTCGGCCCGCAACTGTTGCTGCCGCGCCCGCAACTCGGCCTCACGCTGCCGCTGTTGCTGCCGCTGTACTTCGGCCCATGCCCCCAGCACGCCGGTGCTCCGCCGACTCGCCACGCTATCGCCCTTCCGCCCTGCACCCGTCCGCCCCCCGCGCTGAAGACATCCTGCCGTGTCGGCCCGGCCGACGCGAAGGCGGCCGACCGGTCGACGTCGGTTCGGCGCCGCGCGACGGATTCCGCTCGACGCGACCACCGGCCGCCGCCGCGGGAACTGCCGCCCGAGGAGGCCGAGCCGCGGGCCCTCACCGAGGGATCGTGCTCCCCGACGGCGACCGACCCGAGACGGGTGGGCGGTCGTTGTGATGTGCTGGGCGCTGTCCGTTCTCTTCGTGTGGTGCGCCTGACCAGGACCGACGGCCGCGCGCACGAGGATCGAGCCAGGGAGAATGCCATGCGCACCATGTATCCGGCCATCGAACCCTACGACCACGGCCTGCTCGACGTCGGCGACGGCCAGTCGATCGCCTGGCGGCGCTACGGCACTCCCGGCGCCAAACCGGCCGTCTTCCTGCACGGTGGGCCCGGCGGCGGCTGTCTGCCGGACCATGCCCGGGCATTCGACCCCGAACGCTACGACGTGCTGCTGTTCGATCAGCGCGGCTGCGGGCAAAGCACACCGCACGTCAGCCGCTTCGACGCGGACCTGAGTACGAACACCACCTGGCATCTGCTCGCCGACCTCGAGAAGTTGCGCGAACTCGTGGGCGTGGAACGGTGGTTGGTCTTCGGCGGCTCCTGGGGCAGCGCACTCGCGCTGGCGTACGCGCAGACCCACCCGGAGCGGGTCACCGAACTCGTCCTGCGCGGGATCTTCACCCTGCGGCGCGCCGAACTGGCCTGGTTCTACCAGGGCGGCGCGTCGATGTTGTTCCCGGAGCGCTGGCAGGAGTACCTCGCCCCGATCCCCGAGGACGAACGCGGCGATCTGATCGGCGCGTTCCATCGCCGGCTCAATCACCAGGACCCGAAGATCCGCGAGGAGGCCGCCATCGCATGGAGCGCCTGGGAGGGCTCGCTGGTCACCCTGCTGCCCCGTCCCGACCTGGTCGCGATGCACCGGCGACCGGAGTTCGCCCTGGCGTTCTCCCGGATCGAGAACCACTACATGGTCAACGGCGGTTTCTTCGAGGAGGGGCAACTGATCCGCGACGCGGGGCGGTTGCGCGACATCCCCGGGGTGATCGTGCAGGGCCGGTACGACCTGTGCACCCGGCGGTGACCGCCTACGACCTGCATCGCGCCTGGCCGCAAGCCCGGTTCGTGATCGTCGACGACGCGGGACACGCATCGTCCGAGCCCGGCATCACCCACCACCTGATCGAGGCCACCGACCGATTCGCGAACTGACCGCACGGGATTCGGACGGACCGGTCCCACCGCCCGACCGGCCCGCCGGGCACAATGCCCGGATGAGCGCTTCACGTGACATCCTCACCCGCCCGGCCGCCGGTCCGGATCGCACGTTGCGGTACGGCCCGGCGGCGGACCAGGTCGTCGACCTGTGGCAGCCCGCCGGCGCCGACGAACCGCGCGCGCTCGTCGTGGTGTTGCACGGGGGCTATTGGCGGGCCGAGCACGACCGCGTGTACACGTACCCGATGTGCGTCGCACTGGCCGCCGAGGGCTACGCGGTGGCCAGCGTGGAATACCGCCGCACCGGACAGCCGGGCGGCGGCCGGCCCGGCACGTTCGAGGACGTCGCGACCGCGCTCGACCTGCTGTGCGCGCAGGCCGCGGCGCCCGTGGTGCTGCTGGGCCACTCGGCCGGCGGGCACCTGGCGGTATGGGCCGCGCTGCGCGACCGGATCCCGGCCGGCGGCCCGGGTCGACTGCCCGCCCCTCCCCCACTGGCCGGCGTGGTCAGCCTGGGCGGCGTACTGGACCTGGACGCGGCGCTGGCCCTCGACCTGGACGACGGCGCGGCGGCCAGGTTCCTCGCCGACCGCTCCGAGGCCACCCTCGCGGCGTCGGACCCGGTCCGCCTGGCCACCGGCGGCGCGGCCGACCGGCGGCTGATCCTGCTGCACGGCGACGCCGACGAACAGGTCCCGATCGCCCTCGGCCGCACCTTCGCGGCGGTCTCCGGAGCGCCCCTTCGCGAGTTGCCCGGCATCGGCCACTTCGAACCGGTCGACCCGCTCTCGGCGGTCTGGCCCGAGGTCTCCCGGGCGGTCGCGGAGGTGGTCGGCTGAGCCGGCTCCGACCCGGGACCGGCTCAGCGCCGATTCGCCAGCAATACGCCGATGCCGCCGAGCACGATCCCGCCGAGGGTGGCCGGCCGCAACGACTGGTCGAGCAGCAGCCACGCGAGTACGGCCGTGGCCGCCGGCGTCAGGAAGAACAACGTGCCGACCCGGCTCGCCGAGGACTGCCGCAACATCAGGTTGAGCAGCATGAATACGCCGATCGAGTTGATCAGCACCATCCAGGTCAGCGTCCCGACGAACGGCCCCCACGCGCTGACGTGCGGCGTCTCGAACAGCAGCGAACCCACCCCGATCACCGGCGCGCTGACCAGGAACTGCACCGCCGTCCCGGTCCGCAGATCCACGTCGTGCACGTAGCGCTTCTGGTACACCGTGCCGACGCTCAGCCCGAGCAGCCCGACCACGGCCAGGACCAGGCCCGCGATCGGGAAGTCGGTGGGTCCGGCGACGGCGAGCAACACGCCGATCGTGCCGAGCCCGAAGCCGAGCCACTGCCGCACGCTGACCCGCTCGCCCAGGAAGCGGCCGGCGAGCAGCGCGATCAGTACCGGATTGAGGCCCTGCACGAGGGCGACCACGGCAGCCGGCAGGCCCATCCCGAGGGCCGTGTACAACGCGCCGAACTGGAGCGCCTGGAACAGTAGTCCCGCGACCACGACGTGCCCGAGCCGCCGACCGCGCGGCCACGGCGCCCGGACGACCAGCGCGAACGCGCCGAGCAGGAGTCCGGCCAGCGCGAACCGGAAGAACGTGAGCAACAACGGCGGCGCCGCGTCCACCCCGATCGCGCCGACGATGAACGCACTGCTCCACAGCAGCACGAACACGGGCGGGATCACCTTGCCGGCGGCGGCGGACCGATCGCGGGCGGACCGATCACGGGCGGGCGGCACGGCCGGCGGGGATGGTGGTGGCGTGACGTGTGGGTCGTGAGCGGTGTCTGCGTCTCGAGTGGTGCGTGCGACGGTCACCGAATTCCACTTCCCATCGAGCGAATAACTACCCAATCCGGTTACTCACCATGGCGCGCCGACCGCTAACCTGTCAATCCGGTTATCCTGGCCGGGTGACGTACACCTTCAGTGGCGGCGAGGTCGCCCTCGACCTGGTCGGCACCGTGCAGAAGCGGAACACCGCACCGCGCGAACTGCTCGACACCCCGGCCGCGTTCGCGTCCTGGGCGGTCGCCGCCGAACTGGTGGACGTGCTGCCCGAGATGGACGCGGCGGCGCTCGCCGCGACGATCGAGCTGCGCGAAGCGCTCTACCGACTGGCGTCCGCAGGCAGCGCGGCGATCGAGTACGACCCGCACGACCTCGCCACGCTCAACCGGTACGCGACCGGCCCCCCGGTGGCCCTCACCCTGTCCGCGACCGGCCGGGTGCTCCGTACCGGCGACCACGCCGCGATCCTGGCCACCGTCGCCCGCTCGGCGATCGCCCTGCTCGGCGGCCCGGACGCGGCCCGGATCAGGGAGTGCGAGGCGCCGACCTGTACGCGCCTGTACGTGGACTCCTCACGACACGGCAGCCGGCGCTGGTGCGACATGCGCAGCTGCGGAAACCGGGCGAAGGCGGCGACCTTCCGCGCCCGCCACCGCACGGACTGACGCGGGGTCGATCCGGAGCGCGAACCCGCTCGTCCCGGCCGGCACCGTGCCATCGGTGGCGGGCGCGCCCCGCACCCGCGCCACCGCACCCGCCTCACCCCATCCGAAAGTCCTCGAACGCGAACGCGGGCGAGACCACGCACGACACCAACACCTCGCGTCCGCCCGCCGGCCGGGCCGCCTGCCACACCCCCGGCGGGATCAACACCTGCGGCTGCTCACCGGACTCCACATCCGGACCGAGTACGACCCGACGCGGCTCGGCATCCGGGGCCGGACCGTCCCCGCCCAGGCGCAACTCCAGCGGCCCGCCCCGGTGCCAGAGCCACAACTCGGCCGACCGGACCACGTGCCACACGGATTCCTCACCGGGACAGAGCAGGAAATAGATGCCGCTCGCACTCTCGCGCGCACCCGGATAACCGGGCGGGGTCAGCCGAGCGTCGGTGCGCCAGGTCTCGCGATACCAGCCGCCTTCCGGATGCGGCGCGAGGTCCAGCACCTGCGCCAGGTGCGGCGGCTCGGACTGCGGACGGGACGTGGGGTCGAGCTCGGACGCGGCGGACATGGGCACTCCCTCGGCCGGTGGGGGTTCCGACGCCGGATCGGGCCGGAACCCCCACCATCACACGAGCCGGCACCCGAGCGCGGACTATCCGGCAGGAGCCGTGCACGGCGCGCCGCCGCACACGTCGACGACCCGGCCGGTGGCCAGGAAGATCGCCTTCTGCTGCCGGGCCACCGGCGAGTTGCGCGGATCCGAGTGCGGGTCGTGCCCGTACTGCGGCCCGATCGGCGGCGTGTTGGTCACCGGCGGCGCGGGCGAACCGCTGTCCCAGACCACCAGTGCGGAGCCCCGGTACGGCTCGCGCGGCAGCGGCCGGATTCCCCGGTAGGGAACCCGGTCCGGGTTGCGACCGGGTGCGATGGCGGGCTCGTGGATCCGCGCGCCGATCGTGCGTGCCTCGGTCTCGGCGGTCACCGTGGAGACCTGGTGGTCGCCGAACGCGATCTGCATGAGCACTTGGTGGCGCGGCGTACCCGGCAGCGGGCGGCGACCCAGGCCGCTCGCATAGCCGTTCGTCTCGCCTCGGTCCCACAACATCTGGAACAGCGACAGCACCACCTGCTGATCGAGCTTGTCCGGGTAGCCGGCATCGAGGATCCGCCCGTACGGCCCGAAGTCCGAACTGCGGTTGAGCAGAACGCTGTAGTTCATCCCGGTCACCCCGAGCACCCCGCGCTTGGCGTCCTGGGACACCGCGACCAGCGATCCGCCGAGGATGCCGCCCTGGCTGTTCCCGTCGTACACCAGGCCCTTGGCGGTGTCGATCAACGGCCGGCCGCTGTCGGTACGAAACGCCGGATCGGCCGTGAGGCCACCCTCGTGGATCATCAGGCGACCGAGGAACAACGCGTTCAGGAAGCCCTGTTGGGTCCGGTCCGGGACCGCGCCGAAGCTGCCGAGGTCGGCGAGCGCGTGGGCCACGGTGGGCAGATCCTCGTCCGCCATGCCGATCCACTTGGTCGCGCAGAACACGATGTCGTGTTCGGCGGCCATCGCCTTGACATTGCCGCCGCCCACCTCGTCGTTGCTGCCGAGCAGGCCGTGTCCGTACAGCGAGGCCTGCGCCGGCGTCTCGAACGCGCCGCGCGGTATCTCGCAACGAAACTGCGCCTGCTGGGTGTTGCCCGGCAATTGGCGCGGCAGTCCGTCCCGACCCAGGTTGAGCCTGGCGCCGGTGGGGCCGCCGGGGCGGTCGAGGTAGCTGGGTACGGTGACGGTGCCGGTCACCTCGCGGGCGATCCGCGAATCCTGCTCCGGGGTCTGGTTCTTGACGCCGGTGACGGTGAACTGCGGGGCCCGGCCGCCGAGTCGGTCGAACGCCTCGTCGCGCATCCGAAGCATGCCCGCGGTGAGGTTGGGTTCGCTCGCGACGGTGAAGTCCCAGGCCAGGTAGAGGCTGCGCGGCTCGACGCCGGCTCGGTCCAGGCGCGCCAGCACGGGCCGCAACTGCGCCTGCCGGGCGGCCAGCGGGTCGCGGCGCGGAAGGGTGCGGCCGGCCACCTTGGCGAACGTCTCCGGCGCGGCGATCACCCTATTGTCGGCGGTACGCAGGTGGCGCAGGCCGACCACGTAGTGGTGGCCGGGGACGAAGTTCCGGGCCGGGTGCACCAGAAGCGCGCGGCGGGCCGGATCGTTCGCGTTGGCGTCGAGTTCGGCCCAGTAGGGCCAACGCTCGCCGGAGTCGGTGTCGACGATCACGATCGGCGCGTTGCGGGCGAGCGAGGAGCCGACGTCGGTGACGGGGGCGGCACCGCTGCGGGCGAGGTCGACGCCGGGGATCCGGGTGATCAGCGTCGAGCCGGGCGAGAAGCCGTCGTTGCGATTCCAGGCGGCAGGCGTGGCGCCGTGCGGCATCATCGCGGCGGTGAAGGCGACCCGGCGGCCGGTCTCGGTGTGCCGATCGGCCTCCGTGTACCAGTTGTTCGGGAACGGCAAAAGACATGCGGCCGGGTCGATGGGGTCGCAATCGGGGGTACCGGTGGGGTGGTTCGGGTGTGCCTGTGCCTGCGCCGGTGCCTGCACCTGTGCTTGTGCCTGTGCGTGCGCCTGCGCGGTGGCGGGTGGCGTCAGGAACACCAGCAGCAGGGCGGTCCCGGCGACGAGTGTGGCGGGCAGTCGGCGGCGGGAACGCGGACGGGGACGGGGACCTGGGCCGTGCGCGGTTCGGCTCACTATTCCTCCAACTCCTACGGCGAGGGCTGTGCAGGAATATCCACCGACATCTTGCAGCGCTTGCGGCGCGAGGGGAACGGGGAGCGGAGGTGACAGGTGGGAATCGGGGTGTGGCGAGCGGGAGTTGCCGGTGTGCCGGCGCGCGGGCGGTGGCGCGCGAATGTGGGGGTGGCTGCGGGCGGGGGCGGGCGTACTCGTGGGCGTTCCCCGGCACGGAGGCCGTGTCGGGGAACGCCGGTGGTGTGTTCGGGATCTGGTTCGGGATTGCTTCGGGATTTGCTTCGGACGCCGATCGGTCAGATCTTGACCAGCTCGCGCGGGTCGACCGACACCTCGACGGTACGGGAGCCGCCGGCCAGACCGGGCAGCGTGAACACCACGTCCGCGCGGCCCAGCATGGTGGTCCGTAGCACGATTCCCGGCGCGCCGGCCGGGAGGGACTGCTTGAAGAAGCCGTCGATGGGCTGCTTCGTCTTGACCTTGTCGCCTGCGTTCATGTTCATCGTTCCGCTTCTCCCCCGTTGCGTACCTGGCATGGGTCGCCCACCCGCCATGCGGCCATTTGGGGTCGCCGAAGTCGCGTGGCGGCTGGGTGTCACGGAGTACGGCACGCCTGGACCCGGCCATCGGCTTGCTTGCCGGGCGGGGTCGTCGGGGCGGCCGGCACCAGAGTACGGGGGTCGGGCGCGGCTTGGCGCGCGTATTTCATTTCGTGATCGCAACGCGTCGTTCGCGCGGCGGGGGTGCGGGGTCGGGACGCGGGGTCGCTGTGCGTGGTCGCCGCGCACGGACGACGCGCGTAGTCGCTGCGTGTGGTCGCCGTGCGTGGTCGCTGCTGCGTGTGGTCGCCGCGTGTGGTGGGTCGAGGCACGGGGCGCGTCGAGATCCGACCAGGTCGGCCGGCGATCCCGGACGACGCGGGCCCGGACAACACGTTCCGGGGGCAACCGACTTGGCGTCGGCCGGCCGCTCACTCGTACGGCGCAGCACCGGGCGCGGGTGGTGATGCGCCGGCCGACGATTGAATGATGACGCCGGCACGGGTGGACCCTCGGGATCTCGGACGGGCGCCGGCATGACCGCCGTACTGGTCGCCGCCGGCGCCTTCCTGATGACGCTGCTCGGCGGATGGGTGGCGCAGCGGATCGGCGATCGTCGCCATCTCGTACTCGGCTTCGCGGCCGGTCTGATGCTCGGTGTGGTCGCGTTCGATCTGCTCCCCGAGGCGCTGGCGGCGGCCGGCGGCCACCTCGGCGGCGTACCGCAGGGCCTGTTGATGTTCGTGCTCGGCTTCCTCGTCCTGCACGTGATCGAACGTTCGGTGGCGATCCACCGGGGTCACGAGGGCGAGTACGCCCCACACGCCCACCACCACGGCCCGAAGGTGGGCGCGGACGGCCGGGTCCGGGGCATCGGCCTGCTGGCCGCCGCCGCACTGGTCGGGCACAGCGTGATGGACGGCTTCGCGATCGGCGCGGCGTTCCAGGCGGGTACCACGGTCGGCACGACGGTGGCCATCGCGGTGGTGGCACACGACTTCGCGGACGGTTTCAACACGTACACGGTGACCCGTCTGTACGGCAACGACCGCCGCCGAGCACTCGCCCTCCTGGCCGCGGACGCGATCGCCCCGGTGGTCGGCGCGGCCATCACCCTGGCCTTCACCATCCCCGAACACGCCCTCGGCCTGTACCTGGGCTTCTTCGCCGGCTTCCTGCTCTACCTGGCCACCTCGGACATCCTCCCCGAGGCGCACAGCCCACATCCGTCGGGTTCGACGCTGTTGTGCACGTTAACGGGGGTGGGGTTTTTGTGGGTGGTGATCGACCTGGCCCAGTAGGGGTGGGCGGGGCGTCGGACTCGGCGACGGGGCTCACGATCGGCGCCCGGACCCGGTCGAGCCTCCGCTACCACCGCGCCACTCCCCCGCCACCACCCCGCCACCGCTCAGCGGATCGGGCCGGTGCGTTCGATCAGGTCCCAGCGGTTGCCGTACAGGTCGCGGAAGACGGCGACTATCCCGTACTTCTCCCGGCGCGGCGGCTCCTCGAAGATCACGCCGGCCGCGAGCATTCGGGCGTGTTCGCGGGTGAAGTCGTCCGTGTACAGGAAGAGTCCGACCCGGCCGCCGGTCTGATCGCCCACCCGGGACCGCTGCTCGTCGTCCACGGCGCGGGCGAGCAGTACGGCGGCCTCGTTCGGTCCCGTACCGGGCGGCGCGACCACGACCCACCGTTTCCCGTCGTCCATCGGCGTGTCCTCGCGCAGGTCGAACCCGAGCGCGCGCGTATAGAACGCGATGGCCTCGTCGTAGTCCCGCACCACCACCGCGACCAACCCGAGCCGGTTCATCGGCCCCGCCCGCCGGCCGAAAGCGCCGACCCGGCCGCGAGGGTCAGGCACAGCGGCGAATAGACGAGCCGATCAAGTCGTCGAAACCGGGTCGAGGACGATCCCGGCGAGAGCAGCTCCGTCCGCCCGGCGAGGCCGACCGCCCCACGGACACCCAGTACGCCGGCCACCCCCAGCGCCCCGAGCCGCGCCACCGCCGGCCGACGCCGAGGCCGTCCCGACACGAACAGCGCCGCCGTACCCAAGGCCCCCGCGACCGCGAAACACGCCGCCGCTCCCGGCACGGCCGGCTGCCCGACCACCGTGTCCGCCAACGACTCCCGATCGGGCAACGGCCACGACGACCCCAGCCCCCACGCAACATGCACCCCGGCGAGCGCGACCAGACTCCCGACGGACACCCGCGTGGCAACACCCTCGATGGTCATGAACCACAAGCTACCTCCACCCCACACCCGGCTCCGGCACGGGCCGCCCGCGGGCCCGGACACGCGGACGGGATGGCAGCTCGGGGCGGGCGGGCGATGGCCCGGGCCGGTGCGCCGGGGCCCATCGGCGGGCGTCGGCGTGGGGGCGGGCGTCGGCCGAGTCGCCGGTGGCCGCCTCGGCGCCCGCGTGGACCGGCGGGCTCAGCCCGGCTCGCGCCGACGCCTGGGGCGCACCCTGCGGATTCCGCTATGGGCGGACGCCCTTGCCATCCCTCACCAACGGCGTAAGTTGAATTACATGATTACAACAACGAAGCAGGAAGCCGTACGCGGCTGGTTCACCGGACGTCTCCCCGAGGGCCTGTTCACCGCACTGGTGGAGGTGACCGTCGACCGCGAGGAAATCACCGTCATCGGCCGCATCCCCGAACCGGAACTCGCCGCCGACGTCTCCACCCACGAACGTGACGCCGCCCTCGACGGCCGAATCGCCGAATTCCGCGAGCGCACCCGCGAGGACCGGATGGCCGTGGCCCGCGAAGCCGAACGTCGCTTCGGCCGCAAGGTCTCGTGGGGCGTCGAATGCGGCGACACCCGAGCCCTCTACACCACCGTCTCAGTACCCGTCATGACCCGCCTCCGCCAACCCGAACGCCAAGTCCTGGACACGCTGGTCGCCTCCGGCGTCGCCCGCAGCCGCAGCGAGGCCCTGGCCTGGTGCGTACGCCTCGTGCAACGCAACACCGACACCTGGCTCACCGACCTCCGCGACTCCTTGGCAACCGTCGAACGCATCCGCGCCCAGGGCCCCGACACCCCCGGCACGACCAAGTAACCGACCACCGACGAGGGGCGGAGCGGGCGGCGCGGCGCAACGGGGACGCCGTCGCAGGGGCGGCCCCCGTCGTCCGGAGCAGTCGGCATCCATCGAAGCGGGACCGGAGAGTCGCCCCTACCTCGTCGCCCAGGCCACCGAAACCAAGCAGCCGAGCAGATCCGCGAACAGCTCCGGACGGCTCAGGAAGGGGTGGTGGCCCGTCGGGATCTCGATCACCCGGTGGGCCCGAGCGGCGCGCTCCCGCTGCCAGGCGGCCGGTACGGCGCGGTCCTCGGTACAGACCACGTACGTGGACGGCACGTTCCGCCACGCGGCCGCTGCCGGAGCCTGTCCGAACACGGCCGACGATTGTGGTACCAGCCGAGACACCGCCTCGGCGACGATCGCATCGTCCTCGCAATCTTGAAGCAGCACCTCGGCGGCGGCCTCGGTCCGCACCGAAACCGTGCCGCCGCCCCGCACCTCCTCCATCCACGGCGCGGGTACATCCCCGACGAACTGCCCCAACGTCTCCCCGGGTTCGGGCATCACCGACGCGACGTAGACCAGACGTCGCACCGACGCCAAACCGGCGGCGGCCTCCGTGGCGACCATGCCGCCGTAGGAATGGGCAACCACGATGGTCGGCCGGTCACCGCGTTCGAGCACGGCACGCGTCGCCGCGACATCGTCGTGAAAATCCCCGAGCGCGCCAACGTCCGCACCGGCACTGGTCAGTTCGACCACATCGGTATCCAGCCATTGCACCGCGAGCGGCTCCACCATCCGATGCCACCACCACGCGGCATCCGCCACGCAGGCACCGTGCACATAGACCACCCTCACCCGCGGACCCCTCCCCGTGAGCACCCCACCGCGCAAGCGGCCTCCTCCCATGATCCGCACAACAATCGCCCCCAACCGCCCGTTTCCGCCACCAGCAGATTCCGCCCCCAGCACAAGCCTTCCGCGTAACGAACCGGGATCGTGGCCTTCGTCGCCGGCTCAGGCGTCGGCCGTCGGCGGCCGTACCGTCCTCGGCGGACTCGGCGGACTCGGCGGACTCGGCGGACTCGGCGGACTCGGCGGCATCCGGGCCCGGAAGGCCGCGGGCCCCGGGTTGGGGTCTGTGGCCTTCCGGCCCGCCGCCCTCGCGACCACCCCCGCCGCGCCCGTCGTCCTCAGATCGCCCGTCGCCGCAACCGCCAGATCGTGGCCGCCGTCAGTACGACTGCCAAGCCGACGTACAGCGATGCCTCGATGATCTGGAAGTGCCAGAAGCGATCGCCCGGTTGGTAGCTGTCCCACCAGCGGATGCCCTTGCTCTGGAGGTACTCGGGGAAGCCCTTCCGGTCCGGGTACGCATTGGCGATGTTGCGGTATTCGTCGCGGCTGAGGTGGCGACCCGTGGCGTCGAGCCAGCCGTTGGAGAGGGACCAGTCCCGGCGGACCCTGCCGTCCAACGCTTCGGTAATCGACCCGCTGCGCGTGAGCGGGGCCTGGTAGTGCGGCCGGAGGTAGCTCTCGGCCGGGAGCCGGACCGCGAGGAACACCACGACGGTGACCACGATCGCCGTGACGGTCCGGCGGATCAGCAGGCCGGCCAGGGTACCGAGGGCCAGCGCGAAGAGGGTGTACGCGGTCAGCGACAGGCCCTCGGTGTCGAATGCCTGGGCGGCGAAGCGGCCGTTGGCGATCACCTTGTCCATGGGTTCGCGGTACCACGTGAACAGCCACGACATCGCGCCGGTGAAGATCACCGTCCCGGCCACGATCAGCGCCGACTTGGTGACCAGCCAGCGGGTCCGAGTCACGCCCTGGGTCCAGACCAGACGCCAGGTGCCGTTCTCGTACTCCGGGCCGAGCAGCGTGGCTCCGACCACCGCGCCGATCAGGCCCGGGACCACATTGACCCAGGTGATCAGCTTTTCGGCCTCGGCGACGCGGTTCAGGTACGACCTGAACGTGTTGTCGCAACCGGCCGAGGGGTTGGCACTCAGGCAGCCGTCGGACACGTTCTGCCAGTATTCGTCGTGCAGGGACTGGCCGTGCATCCTGAGGAGTACGCCCGCCAGGATGAACAACCCGATCGCGCCCAGCGCCTGGATCCGATGTTGACGCCACGTCAGCCAGATCATCGGGGGCTCGTTTCGGTCGGCAGATCGGTGGGCGAAGCGGGGCTCTCCAGCCGCAGGGGGCTCGGCTCGGCCGGAACTCGCCCCGCTTCGGCGGCCGTTGCCGCGCGTGCCGATCCCGAGACGAACTCCGTCGCCGACTCCGGGAGTTCGAGGTAGGCCAGGACCAGTTCCTCGACGCCCAGCGAGCGCGATTGCCACGCCGGATGGAACTCGGGCTGATCGGCCGTCGTACGCACCAGCAGTGTGCTGTGTCGGTCGGCGTGTTCCTGGCGCACTATCCCCGGTACGGCGGAGGCGAGTTCGGTGCGCGGGCCGGTGAGTACGCGGTGCGAGGAGAGCAGTTCGTCCACCGGACCGGACAGGCGCACCCGGCCGTGGGACAGGACCACGAGCCAGTCGCTGACCCGTTCCAGTTCGGCGACCACGTGTGAGGACATCAGTACGGTCAGGCCGTCCTCCGCCACCGCCGCCATCACCGTGCCCATGAACTCCCGCCGGGCCAACGGGTCCAGGCTCGCCAGCGGCTCGTCGAGAACCAACAGCGGCGCGCGCTTGGCCAGTGCGAGGGCGAGCGCGACCTGGGCCTGCTGACCGCCGGAGAGGTCCTTGGCGCGCCGGTCGAGCGGCAGGTCCAGTTCGGCGAAGCGCCGTTCGGCCAGGGCCTGATCCCAGCGCCGGTTGAGCCGGCGGCCCATCGTCAGGTGGTCGGCGAGCGTCAAGCCCCGGTAGAGCGGGTGGTCCTGGGCGACGAAGGCCACCTGTGCCAACCCGGCCGCGACGCCGGCGCGTACGGGGGCGTCGAATACCCGTACCACGCCCTCGGTCGGCTCCAACAATGCCGTCACCAACTGCAACAGTGTGCTCTTGCCCGCACCGTTGGGTCCCACCAGCGCGATCACCGAACCCGACGGCAGCGACAACCAACAGTCGTGCAGCGCCCGGACCTTGCCGAACCGCTTGCCCAATCGCTCGGTCTCGAGCGCCGGTGCGTCACCACCCAGCTCCGGTTCGATCACCAACCGCCCGCTCACGCGACCCCCTCGTTGCCGACCTTGTTGCCGACCTTGTTGCCAACCCCGCCGCGACCCCGGTCGCCAACCTCGTTGTTGCGCACGTCGCCACGGACCGCACTGTCGCTACGGACCTCACTGCGGATCGTCGCGAACATCGCGGTGACCATCTCGTCGTCGAGTCCGGCGGTATACGCCTCCCGCACCCACCGTTCCAACGACCGCCGCAGCGCCGCGTGTACGCCGGGCGGCACGGGCGTCAGGTCGCCGACCACGAAGGTGCCCTGGCCGGGGCGGGCCGAGACCAACCCCTCGTGTTCCAGTTGCCGGTATGCCTTGACCACCGTGTTCGGATTGATCGCGAGTTCGGCGACCGCCTCCTTGACCGTCGGCAGACGGTCCCCGACGTGCAGGTATCCGAGCAGGAGCGCCTGCCGGACCTGCTGCACGATCTGCAGATAGGGCGGCACTCCGGTCGCGCCGTCCAGGCGCAGCTTCAACATCCGGCTTCCCCGTTCTACTATGATGATAGTAAAGGTAGGCGGTGAGCGTGCGGGGGTCAACGAGCAACGAACCCACCACCGACTCGATCACCGAACCCACCGCCGCCCGCGACCCCGCCCCGACGTCACCCCCGTTACCGTTCCGTCCGTGTGCGGACATGTGGTGTCCACCTGACACACCTTGAGCCGCCGCTACCGTGACCGGCATGATCCACATAGCTATTTCGTGCCTCGGAGTCGTCCGGTGATCGGTTGGTTCGAGGCCGTCGTGCTCGGCTTGGTCCAAGGGCTCACCGAGTTCCTGCCGATCTCCTCCAGCGCACATCTGCGCATCGTGTCGGCGTTCGCCGGCTGGGAGGACCCGGGCTCGGCGTTCACCGCCGTGACCCAGATCGGGACGGAGACCGCCGTCCTGATCTTCTTCCGCAAGGACATCGGCAACATCGTCGGCACCTGGGTGAAGTCCCTGTACACGCCCTCCCTGCGCGGCGAGTTGGACGCGCGCATGGGTTGGTACATCATCATCGGCACAGTGCCGATCGGCGTGCTGGGCCTGGCGTTCCAACACACCATCGAGACCACCTTCCGCGACCTGCGGCTGATCGGCACGACGCTGCTCGTGTTCGGCCTGATCCTGCTGGTCGCGGACCGGATCGCGCTGAACAACCGGGGCATGGAAAAGCTCAACGGCAAGGAGTCGCTGACCTACGGCTTCGCCCAGTCGCTCGCGCTGATCCCCGGCGTCTCGCGCTCGGGCGGTACGGTCACGGCCGGCCTGCTGATGGGTTACCGGCGTGAGGTCGCCGCGCGGTACTCGTTCCTGTTGGCCATCCCGGCGGTGCTGGCGTCGGGCGGGTTGGAACTGTTCAAGATCGGCGAGGGTCCGGCACCGGCGTGGGGGCCCACGATCACCGCCACGGTGGTGGCGTTCGTGGTCGGCTACGCGGCGATCGCGTGGTTCCTGAAGTACATCAGCACCCACAGCTTCACCATCTTCGTGGCCTACCGGGTGACCCTGGGCCTGGTCGTACTCGGCCTGGTCGGGGCCGGCGTCATCGAACCCACCGCGGGCGCGGCGAAGTAGGTCCCGTCGTCCAGGGCCGCTCGACACACCGTGCTCGGCGGTTCACGCCGAGGCCGGGCCCGAGCGGCCCTCCGCCACCCGGACCACCCGCGAACCGGTCGGGTCAGTCCGCCTCGAACCCGGCACACACCGCCTTGCGGCCGCTGCTGCGCAGTTCGACCCTGAAGCGGTGGGTGAGCGCGGCGACCACGAGCAGGCCGCGGCCGGCCTCGGCGTCCTCCAATACGTCGACGGGGGACGGCAACGAACACGGCAGGCAGTCCAGTACCTCGACCCACAGGACCCGGCCGTGCAACGACGCGGATACCTCGTAGTCGCCGTAGTCCCCGGCGTGTTCGACGGCGTTCGAGGCCAGTTCGGAGGTGACTCGGACCGGGTCGTCGGACTCGAACCCGACCCGCTCGCAGAAGCGCCGCACATGCGCGCGGGCGGCGGAGACGGTCTGCGGCTTGGCTGCGAGCCGCACGGTCGAGCGTGTCCTGGACACGGTGGTGGCCACGTCTCCCCCTCCGGTCGGTCGGGCTTCGGTCGGGCTGTCGATAGCACCGTGATCGAATACACCTTGGAAACGGGCCCGAACTGCGATTATCGGTCGCCGACCGGCCGGGATCTGGTAGGAACCGCGGCAAGATCGGGGGACCACTTGGAAGTTACCGAATCCGAGCCCTTTCCGGGCGGATCGCTTGGCAAAGAAAACCGCGCGGCGGACCGGACAACCCTCGCCTTCCCCACCAACCAGCCATCACACCCCGGGAGTTCACCGAATGCCCAGGTCGCGGCCACCCGAGTGACGGTACGGGACGGATCGAGCAGCGCGTGGCGCGACGGTGCGGGACGGATCGAGCGGCGCGTGGCGCGACGATTCGACCCGCCCGCCACGCGCCGCCGACCACACGTCAGAACCGGATCGAGCGCTCGATCGACTCGATTTCGCCGAAGCGTTCGGTGGCGCTGCTCGGTGCCGAGGACAGCAGGTAGATCGGCACCGTGCCGGTGTCGATCACGGTGACCCGGAGGCGGAACGGGGCCACGTTCTTGTCCTCGGGCGTGCACTCGATGTCCATCAGCCACGCATTACGACCGTCCAGGCGCGCCGCCTCGCTGGAGCGGACCGCGTCCTGGGCCTTGGCCGGGTAGATCAGTTCCAGTTGGGCCCGGCCGACGGTCTCCGCCGTCTCGGGCATCGTGCGCTGCTTGCCGGTCACGTACGCCTTGGTGTCCACCACGCCGACCATGAACGTCGCGAGCGGGTGGTTCGGGTCGGCCGAGGGCTTGGCCGTGGCGTCGGCGGATTTCGGATCGGCGGATCCCGGGTCGGCCGATTTCGGGTCGGCGGTGGAGGCGACCGAGGAGTACAGGCCCACGACGGCGTCGGGCGGCTTGGCGTACCAGCCCTGGGGCAGGACGTAGGAGACGTGCGCCTTCTGGTCGCGGATCTCGCCGGGCCGGGCCGAGTGGGTGGCCGCCGGTGGTGCCGACGGGTCGGCGTTGGCGTCCTTGGTGTCCTCGGGGCCGCACCCGGTGACGGCGATCAGCGCGGCCACGGTCACGGACACGCTCGCCGCGAGCGCCGCGCGCCTCATTCCTCGACCTCCACGTCGCCCGCCTCGACCGCGGCGCGATAGGCCGCCTCGATCTCGCTCGTGTCCGCGCCCTCGCGGTCGAGGAGGTGTGCGTACAGCAGGCGCGAGCCGTCGATGCCGGCGTCGAGGGCGCGGCGGATGTGTTCGCGCGCGGCGTCGAGGCGACCCGCGTCGAGTTCGGCGTCGCCGAGGTCGATCAGCGCGTCCTCCTGGCCCGCCTCGACCGCGCGCGTCAGCCACGCGATGCCGTCGTCGACGGCGTCGCCGTTGAGCAGCAGCCGGCCGAGGTTGGCCATCGCGAACTCGTCGCCGCCCTCCGCCGCCGGGCGCAGCAACGCCTCGGCCTCGGCGGCGCGGTCGAAGTCCTGGAGGAAGGCGGCGAAGTCGTTCGGCGCGTCGGGGTCGCCGGCCTCGATCGCCGAGGTGTACCAGCGCTCGGCCGCCTCGGGCTCGTCGAGCGCGTCGGCGAGCAGGTTGGCGATCGGCAGCGCCCACCGCGTCTCGCCCAGCCGGTGCCGGTCGATCAGCAGGTCGACGGCGGCGTCCGGCCGACCGGTGACCTCGAGCAGTTCGCTGAGCGCGTCCACGGCCTCGACGTCGCCCTCGGCCAGCGCCTCGCGCAGGATCGCCTCGGCGGCCTCGTCGCCGCCGGCGAACATCAGCTCGCCGGCCTTGCGGCGGGCTTCGGGCGCGCCGGCGTCGGCGGCTTCGAGGTACAGCTTGACGGCGGCGTCCATGCGCCCCTCGCGTACTGCTTGGTCGGCCTGGGCGAGGTGGTTCGTGCCGGACATGGTCCTGCTTTCGGATCGCGGAGCGTAGGCCCACGAGCCTGCCACATCGCCGGGGTTCGACGCGATCGGCACGGCGGGCGCCCGGGACGCCGGGGTTCGACTCGACGCGGCGGTGCCCGGGACGCCGCAGGTCGGCCGGGCACGGCGGGGTTTGGGCGCCGGAACCGACGGCTCCGGAACCGACTCGGAAGGGGTGCGGCGCGATCTCCCCGCGTACGCTCACCCACTGGGTCTCGGTGAACGCGTCCAGGTTGGCCCCGGGCCCGCCGAACCTGGACCCCGTACCGGACGCGGCCTGGCCGCCGAACGGCGCGACCGCCTCGTCGTTGACGGTCTGGTCGTTGATGTGTACCAGGCCGGTGGGTACGGAGTCGGCGACCCGCATCGCCAGGCCGACCTCGCCCAGGATGCCGAGGGACAACCCGTACTGGCTGTCCCGGGCCGGCACGATCGCCTCGTCGACGCTGCCGAACGGTACGACGGGGGCGACCGGTCCGAACACCTCGTCGGCGTACGCGGGCATCGTCGGCCGCACGTCGGCCGGCACGGTGGGCCGATGGAACAGCCCCTCGTGCGTGCCACCGGCGGCAAGTCGGGCGCCCGCCGCGACAGTGTCCCGGACCAGCGTGTCGATCCGGCGCAACCGGCGTTCGTCGATGATCGGGCCGAGCGCGACGTCCTGGCGCGCGGGGCCTCGCGGACCAGCCGGCCCTCGATCTCCTCGGCGTGCCGCTCGAACAGCAGCCCGGCGCGGCGCAGTACGGCGGCCCGCTCGTCGTACGGCCGGGCCGCCCAGTCGCCCTGCGCCGCGGCGGCACCGGTGGCGGCCCGGGCGACGTCGGCGGGATCGGCCGCGCCGAGCACCCCGAGCACGCTGCCGGTGGCGGGTTCGACGGCCTCGTACGTCCCGCCCGCGTCGGGTATCCAACGCCCGTCGAAGATGTGTCCGGTCCAGGTGTCGGCGGCCGGCAACATGCGCGTCCGCCAGGGCGATCGGCCGCGCGGTGGGACGAACGCGGCGGGCCTGTTCGAGAGTTCGTCGTCTCGTCGTCTCGTCGTCTCGTCGTCTCGTCGGGTCGTCGGGTCGACGGGTCGACGGGTCGAATACGCCCGGGATGCTGCTATGAAATCGCCGCCGGCGCACGCAATCCTCTTACTCAGTGGAAGGTGCCCGCCCGGTGTGATGAGGTAGCGCGATGAACGTGACCTCACTGGGTTTCCGCACCGACCTGATGCTGCTGGCCCTGCACGGCAGCGACATCGAGCGGCGGGACGGCTACCTGGTCGTGCGCACGCCGACCAACCCCACCTTCCACTGGGGCAATTACCTGCTCCTGGCCGCGCCCCCGGCCCCCGGCGGCGCAGCCGGGTGGGTGGACACCTTCCGCCGCGAATTCCCCGACGCGAGCCACGTCGCGCTCGGCGTGGACGGCACGGACGGCGCGACGGGCGACCCGGACGACCTGGCCGCCGCACAGCTGGACATCGAACGCAGCACGGTCCTGACCGCCGAGGCCCTCGACCCACCGCCGCGCCCGAACACCACGGCCACGTTCCGGATCGCCGAATCCGACGCGGACTGGGCCCAGGCCCTGGCCCTCAGCGAAGCCACCAACCCGGGCGCCGACCCCGCCGCCTACCGCGAGTTCGCCCGCGCCCGCCTGGCCGGCCTCCGCGACCTCCAGTCCCGCGGCCACGGCGCCTGGTTCGGCGCCTTCCAGGACGGCGAACTCCGCGCCGGCCTGGGCCTGTTCACCAACGGCCAGGGCCTGGCCCGCTACCAAACGGTCACCACCCACCCAACCCACCGCAACCAGGGCCTGGCCACCACATTGGTCCACACGGCAGCCCAACACGCGAGGGCCCACTGGCAGGTAAGCACCCTGGTAATCGTCGCCGACCCCACCTACCTGGCCATAAACCTCTACAAATCCCTGGGCTTCGAGGGATCAGAAACCCAAATCCAACTCCAAACGACACCCACCTGATTTACGCTCGTCGGATTCGGCGCAGTCATCCTGTTCGGCACTACGCATCAGCGATCTTGGACCATCGCCAATTGTGAACTCGACGGGCCTCAGGTCGGCGCCTTGGAAGCCCCGGATCCGTAGGTTTGCGACGACTGGAGCAGGCCAGCTTCATCGAAATCACTGCACGCGACCTACCAGCTCATAGGACGGGTCTTCGAGAACGGACTCGTGAAAGAAATGAACGTCTCCACTCAGCGCATTGGGGAGGAATTCTTCAAACCCCATCTGGTAGTCGAGCCATGCACCGCCCCAGTCGACTAGGACCGACCAGCCTTCACCGAGTCCGTGCGCCCTGGGACGCAAGAATATCTGATTTCCCAAGGTCGTATGCCCAATCGGAAACACCCCGCCCTCCATGGGAAAGATCTTGTATGGCACGAGAGACGGCTCGGTCTGCGCATACAGGGCAGAAACGGTTCGGGTTTTCCACCGCAGACTTAGACTGTCATCTGCTTCTGGCGCCCTGGGATGAAACAGCATCAACGTATCGCTGATCACACAGGGACCATAAGCGGAAATAAAATTCTTATAGCCGAACGGAAGGTCGATTTCGAATTCACTCTCGAAATCATGCCAATCGAATTCGACATCGTGATTCAGCCGCGGTTCACTAAGGACGCGAGAGAGATCCACCTGATGTCCTTTGCGTGCAGTCATATCCACCCTGTGGGCGATTATAAACGGTACAATTCAAGGCATATCCTCCACTGCCATAGGCAACCATCCGGATCCGATCCGGAACTCCGGCATGGCGGGTCGGATCTCCATAAACGGGGAGAACTCCGACAGAGACCACCTGACCTCCCGTTGCCGCATTCTGAATGTCTCGCTCAAGACCCGACATATCTGGGGCGTTAGCAGGATACTGATATCCGGCAACAAAATTACGTAGCGTGTAATTTGCCCCTCCCGCATTATCTGCAATGAGATGAAGAGCTGCTCGATTCCCTACAGGTAGGGTCGAGTAGCCGGCAGGCTTCCATTTCGGGTCCCGCCGATCCAAGCCCGTCCGTACATCGTCCCCGTCAATTATGGCGACTGCTCCGGTCGCTCGGCAATCCTCGGCATCGGGACCGAATCTCGTCATGGGCGCATAGAAGTACCCGGCTTCCTTCGACGGCAGGTCACGTTGGCATTCGTTTCTGGTTCTCCGTCGATTGATATCGGCGCCGGAATCCCCAAACCCCATATCCGTATCAATCGATTCTCCCGGGAAAAAGGATTTCAACATTTCGAGCGAATGTTCATCCTGCGCCACCTGATCTGGGCTATACACGGGCTCGCGCTGCGCATTGGTGGTGCTCTGCAACGTATCGAATACTCGAGTGCCGTCCAGAGCACCCTTGATGATCGCAATCAGCGGGTCAACGACCGGAGTCGCGGAGGTCGGCGGACGGTTCTTGGGAGCCGTCGGGCGATGTGGGGGCTTCGGCTTGGGCTTGATGGGGGACTTGCCCCCAGGGCCCTTGCCACCGGGGCCCTTACCCTTTCCGCCTCGGCATCCGATTGCACAACGACCGCCCGGGCCGGCGCCACCGGTTCCCGGGCCGGCACCGGGGCCCTTGCCGGGGCCGCCGCCACTGGATCCGCAGGCACCGTAGGTTCGGCATGCCCATGCGTTGAGGTCGGCCGCGCGCGTACCGGCGGCTGCGGAACTGGAGGCCGCACTGCTGGCCGTGGTCGGGTGGGTCACCCACCAGGCCAAAGCGCCGCCGGCGGCTGTTACTCCACTGCTTCCGCTCCATGAGTTCCACTTGTTTTTGATCTTTGACCCAAGACTTTGAGCGCCAGACCAGGCGTTCGACAATCCGTCGGCCAATCCTTGTGCCCACGACTGGCATTTCGCCATACAGGCAGCACCTACAGCCAGAGCTCCGGCTGCCGCCCAATAGACAGCCGAACCCTCGGCAACGCAGGCATCCCACACGCAGTGACCGGACGGGTCGCTGTTGGTCAACGGATTCCCGCCGCCATAGGCGTATCGGTTTGCATTGCCGGATGGCCTCGGATCCAGGGTCCAGGTGTCTCGGGAGTCGAAGCCGCCGCCGGCTGGGTCGTACCATCTTGCGGCCATGTTGACCTGGCCGGTGGTGGGGTCGGTCCAGGCGCCCTGGTACCCGAGGCCGGGCTTCGGGCCGGATTGGGCGGTGACCTGGCCGAAGGGGTCGTAGGTAGTGAAGGCCGTGCGGTTGAGCGTGGTCGGGTCGATCGCCGCGGTGACGTCGCCGTGTTGGTCGGTGAGGGCAAGGGTGCCGGTGGTGCCGTTGCCGGTGGCGATCAGGTCGCCGGCGGCGCCCCTGGTGAACTTCGTGGTGCCGTCGGCCACGAGGTTGTTGGTCATGCCGTCGTAGGCGAAGCCGGACTTGCCGTCGCGGGTGATCATTCGGCCCTGGGCGTCGTAGCCGTAGGCAGCGCTGTCCTGGGCGAGTTGCTCGAACGCGTCGAACTGCATCGACTTGGTCAGGCCGGGGACGGTGATCGTGGACCGGGTGCCGCGTGGGGTGTAGCCGTAGCTGGTGTCCCCCGCCGTGAGCAGGCGGTTGCGCTCGTCGTAGGTGGCCGTCTTGGTACCGGCCGTGGTGCGGTTGCCGGCGGCGTCCCACGTGTAGGGGGTGACGGTGGTGCCGTCGTTCCATTGGGTGAGGCGACCGGCCAGGTCGTAGGTATAGGTGTTCTTGCGGCCACCCGTGGCGGAGTCGTCCTTGCCCGTCATGTGGTCGTCGGCATCGTAGGTGTACGACGTGGACTGCCTCGGTAGGTCGTCTCGGCCGCGCAGCTCGTCGGACGTCAGCCGACCCAGGTCGTCATAGGTGAATTGACGATCGTGCTGCATGGCCGACCGGGCCACCATGTTTCGCGCCGGGGCCGGAGCCGGCCACTCGATCTCGGGCCAGTGGTCCCAGAAGGTCTGGCCGGTCACGTTGCCGGATCCGTCGTAGCCGTACTCGACCGTGTAACCCGTCTGCGGATCGGTGGTGAGGTGGGCCCGACCCTGCGCGTTGTAGCTGAAGCGGGCAGTGCCTGTGGCGTCGGTACGTTCGGTCAGTTGACCTTCCGCGTTCCAGGTGTAGTGCGAATTGGCGGAAGTACCGGTGGCAGTCAGCAGCAGGCCGCGATCGTTGTAGGTGTACGTGTTCGACGACTTCGTGGTCAGCTGACCGACGGTCTGCGCCCTGGTCGGTCGTCCGGCGTCGTCATAGCCGAACACCCGCTTGTCGGTGGTGGCTTCGGCCCCGCTTCCGGTCTGCTCGACCAGGCGACCCAGGTGGTCGTACTTGTTGTCGGAGCGCACTCCCCCAGGTGCCGACTGGCTCGTGGCCTGTCCGGTCGCGTCGTAGGTGGTGGTCCAGGTTCGGTCCGCGAGGTTCGGGTGGGCCGTGGTGGCCGGTTCGATCACGCTCTCGGGCTGGTCCCACGAAGTGTGGGTGTAGATGGTGGAGTTGCCCTTGCCATCCGTGAATCGGGTGCGGTTGCCCATGCCGTCGTAGCCGAACGAGGTCGTGATCGAACCGGTGGCGTCGACCTTCTCGGTCTGCCGGATCAGGCGACCGGCGGCGTCGTAGGCCAAGTCGGTACGACCACCGGCCGGCGTCGATGTCGAGACCTGATCGCCGTTCGCATCGTAGGTGTGGGACAACGTGCGCAGGGAGACTTCGTTCAGGACGGAGCCGTTGTATCGCATGACGATGTCCTCGACGGCGTCCACTCGGCCCAGCGGACTGTACGCCCATCGGTTGCCTCGGCCCTGCCCGTCGTACGTCCGGACCTGGCGCCCCATCCCGTCGTAATCGGTGGTGATCTCGTCGGTGTCGCCCCATCGGCGCGTCGGTTGCCCTGCAGGGTTGTAGTCCTGGTACATGTGGCGCCCCGTCGGCGACGTCGTCGCCACCACGCGGCCCGCGTCGTCGTACGTCATCGTCGTGGTGAAGTTGTTCGCCGTCGGGAAACGTTCGACCTGGGTGCTGGTGAGTTGACGGCCGAGTTGGTCGTAGGTCGCCTCGGTGCGGGCACCCTCCGGGTCCACCGTGGCCAGGCGGCGGCCGTTGGCGTCGTAGGTGTGGCGCCAAGTGGCGGGCTTGGGCGGGGCGTCGGCGAAGGTCTGCTGCTGCAGCGGCCCTTGGGCAGGGTCCGGTTTCAGCAACGCGCTCTGCGTGGTGGGTGCTTCGGGGGCCGTCTGTTCGACGACGTTGCCCATCCGGTCGTAGCGCACCTTGCTGGTTCGGCCCAGCGGGTCGGTCGACTCGATGGCCCGGCCCGCCTTGTCGTAGCGGACCTGCGAGGTGGCGACGATCGCCTGGGTCGCGCCCGGGGGTGTGTACGAAGGCAGCGTGGTCGCGGTGGTTCGGCCGGTGCGGTCGGTCACGCTGGTGGTGACCCGGCCGTTGGCGTCTCGGGAGACGGTCGGCTCGCCGAAGGTGTTGTAGCCGACCCTGGTGGTCGGGCGCGTGGTCGTCGGCGTCGAGCCGCCCACCGTGACCTCCACGGAGGGGGACGCCGTCGAGATCTCGCGGCCGAGTACGTCATATGTGTGCGTGACGGCGTAGGCGCTCGGGGTCGCTCCCGCCGCGTTGCCGTTGGGCGAGACCTCCTCCAGAACAAGCCCACGCTGGTCCCGCTTCCAGGTGCTGACCAGCACGTCGTCGGCGCGCGGCGAACCCGTCTCGTTGTGCGCGGTCTGCCGCAGAACCCGACCGGCCTTGTCGTAGGTGAAGTCGGTGGCCTCGGGCATGGTGATGCCCGCGCCGGCGCGCAGTGTCCGGGCAACGAAGCCGGCCGTGTCGTAGACCATCGAACTCTCCCGGCTCAGCCCCCCGGGATCCAGGACCGTCCGCACCGGACGGCTCTGCGCGTCGTAGGAGAACTCGGTGATCGTGGTCCCGCCGGTGATGCTCCGGGCCACGTTGCCCGCGCCGTCGTAGCCGAGCCGCTCCAGCACGATGTCCCGCGTCGAGCCGTCGGACTGGCGGACAGCCCGCGCGATCGTCTCGGCCTTGGTGTCGTCGTCGTAGTACGTATACGAGGTCGTCGCGCCCATCGCGTCCGTCACGGACGCGAGCCGCCCGCCCGGGTCGTAGGCCCGGGACTGCACCACCAGGTCGCGCGGTGTCCCCGAAGGGTCACCGTCCCAGCCGACCAGTACGGTCTCGGCCGGCTGCCCTCCCGGCGTATAGGAGTAGCGGATCTCGCCACCCACCGCGTCGACCCTGGATACCAGCCGCCCGAAGGCGTCGTAGCCGGTGCGGGTCACTCCGCCCTCGGGGTCGATCGCGGTTTCGGGACGGCCCTTGGCGTCGTAGGTGTAGATGTTGGTCCGGGTCGCGTCGCCGCCGGTCGTGTCGGCGGTCGATTCCTCGACCACCCGGCCGTCGACGTCGTAGACCGTGGTACCGCGTGTCGTGTGGGTGACACCGGTGATCTCGTTGCGTACGCCCGGCCCGGTCGCGGTCGTCGGCCGCGACGCGTAGTCGTAGCCCGTGGTCGTGGTCACACCGCCCGGGGCAGTGTCCGAGACCTCGGTGGTGGCGATTTTCCGCCCCAGCCCGTCATAGCTCTGACGAGTGATCAGGCCCACCGGGTCGGTCGTCGCCGCGAGGTCGCCGTTGGCATAGTAGGCGAACATGGTCACCCGGTCGCCGGGTTGCGTGGTCGAGGCGAGCAGACCGGCCGGTACCGTGCCGCCGCCGACCGCCGCCTCGGTCCCGGTGGTGTAGGCGCGCTGGGTGGTCGACCCGTCGGGTCGCGTCTCGCCGCTGGGGTGGCCGGTGGTGGTGTACGCGTACGTGGTCTTGTAGGTGTTGTCCGTCGCGTCCGCCGAGCGCGGGTCGCGGACCGCGACGAGTTGGTCGTTGCGTGGGTCGAGCGGATTGTCCTTGTTCAGATGGAACTCCTGATACCCCGTCCAGCACTGGGTCGCGGTCCGGCAGGTAGTGCGCGATATCTCGTTGCCGCGCGCGTCGTGCCCGCTGATCACCGAGTTGCCGTTGGCGTCGGTGACGGTGTGTCGGAAGCCGCCGCTGTCGTAGCCGTAGGTCGTGGTGGCGCCCTCGACGTCGGTGACGTTCAGCGCCCGACCGCGGAACGCGTCGTAGGTACGCCGCTCCTGACGGTTGTTCGGGTCGGTGACCGTGGTCGTGGTGGTCAGCGCGGCAGCGTCGGCGGCGGAGCCGCTCGCGTAGTGTCGGCCGACAGTGTCGGCGGTGAGCGCCTGGTGGTAGATCGCGACCTCGTCGATGCTGCCCTTGAAGTAGCCGCGGACGTCGGTCGGCTTGGCCGGCCAGGCCAGGTTGTTCACCGGCCCGGCGCCGATGGTGATGTAGGGGTCGACGGTGGGAGAGGACGCGTCCGTCGGGGTTCCGACGAGGTTTCCGTCCAGATAGAGCTTCTGGGTCTTGCCCGGGACGTCCACGCTCAGCGCGACGTGGTGCCAGCGGCCGTCGAGTACCGATTCCGGCGAAGTGATCGGCGCGGGAGCGCCGTTCCAGATGCCGCCGCGCAACTGGCCGTCGGTGCCCACATAGAGCATGGGTGTCGCCGGGGTGTCGGCATTCGAATACGGCAGGTCCTGGGTGGAGTAGCCCATCAGCACCCCCGAACCCTGGGCCTGGAACCACAGTTCGGCGGTGAACTGTGGCACGCCCGTCAGTTGGTCCTTGGGCAGTCGGATGTGCGACGAGGTGCCGTCGAAGCCGGCCGCCCGGTTGCCGCCGGCTCCGAACGCTCCGACGACACCCTGCTGGATGTTCCAGGATCCGGCCGCGTCGGTGGCCGGTCCCGGCACCAGGTCGATCGGCGCGGTGCCGCTGTCGGTGGCGGTCAGTGGCCAGTATCCGGTCGGGCCGGCCGCCAGGATCCGCTTGCGGTAGTCCGCCGCCGGGCTGCCCGCCGCCGCGGCATGGGCGGCGGCGGTGGCCGCGTCCAGCGTCTTACGGTAGACGGCGACCTCGTCGATCTGCCCGTCGAAGAAGCCGGAACCGGCCGGCGCCTTCTCGTACGCGAGCGTGGTGCCCGCGCCGATGAAGCTGCGCAGGCTCTTCTCGTGAAACACCGCGCCGCTGATCGTGCCCGCCGCGACGCCGTCGAGATAGAGCGTGTGGATCATGCCGTCGGTGGTGAGCACGACGTGGTGCCAGTTGTCGTCGTTCACCGACGACTCGGTGACGATCTGCGGCAGCGCCGCGCCGCTCGTGGTGAAGAACTTGCCTCTCAGCTTCCCGTCCGTATCGACGTACAGGGCGGGAGTGTAAGTCGTCTGCGGTTCATCGATCCCGGCGGACTGGTAGCCGAACAATACCCCCGGCTTCGAGGTCCGGAAGGACAACTCGATGGTGGCCTGGGACGAGCCGTGCACCAGTCCCTGCGGCAACTCGATATAGGACTTGGTGCCGTTGAAGATCGCGGAACCGTCGCCGTCGGCGACGCCTTCGCCGGTACCCACGGTGGACACCGCGCGGCCCGCCCCGTAGGTCCCCCTGGCACCCTGCTGCGAGTCGACCTGCGCGCCGGAGGTCTCGTCGAGTCGGTAGTACGACCATGGTCCGGACGAGGTCACTGCCGCTCGATACGCCGGCGCGGCGCTGGGCACCACCGCGCCCCGGGCGGCGAAGTGTTCCGCCACCGCCGCGGCGTCGATCGCCCGGTCGTACACGGCGACCTCGTCGATCGATCCGTCGAAGTGGCTGACAGCACCCGGGGATTCGGGCCAGCCGGCGGCGAACCCGGCACCGAGGTATACCCGACTCGAGGCCTCATGGTTGACCCCGCCGTTGACGCTGCCTGCCTTGACACCGTCCAGGTAGAGCGTGTGCACGGTCCCGTCGGCGGTCAGTACGGCGTGGTGCCAACGACTGTCGGTGACCGACTGGGCGGAGGCGACCGGGGTCTGCCCCGGAGCATCGGCCTGGACGAACTTGCCGCGGAGTCTGCCGTTGGAGTCGACGTAGATCGCGGGAGTGAAGTTTCCGCCGACTCCCGCCGGATCGTCGATCGCATTGGACTGATGCCCGACGATCACTCCCGGTTTGTCGGTCTTGAACCACAGCTCGATGGAGAGTCGGGACTTCGTCCGCAGCAGGTTCTGCGGCAATTCGACGTAGGACGTGGTGCCGTTGAGTTCGACCGCCGTATCGTCACCGCCGGCGAACGCGCCGGCCCGTCCGGGCACCACCTCGTGATAGGTACCGGGGTCGGCTCCGCCCGACGCGTTACGCGCGGTGGTCCCGCCCTGCTCGCCCAGTCGGTAATAGCCGACCGGCGCGGACGCGACGATCGCGCTCGCGTAGGCGGCCGAGGACGCGGCGTAGGTCGGCTGCGACAACTTCCATGCACCGCCGTTGGCGTCGGTGACCTGGGTGACCCGATCGGTGCGAGCGTCGTAGGCGATGTCCGCGTGGGTCCGGCCGGACGGCAGAGTGACCTTGGTCAACTGACTCGCGACGGCCCGCGCGGCGTAGTGTTCGGCCGCGCCCGTGGCGCCCAACGGCCGCTCGTACAGGGCGACATCGTCGATCGTCCCGGCAAAGTAGCCGATCGCACCGGGCGACTGCGGCACGCCCTGCGCGAAGCCCGCGCCGACGATGGTGTTGCTGCCGGCCGGGTGGTAGACCTCGCCGGGGAGAGTACCCGCAGGTCGGCCGTCGAGGTAGAGCGTCTGTGCCGTTCCGGTCGCGGACAGGACCGCGTGGTGCCACCGGTCGTCCGTGACCGCATCCGCGGATGCGATCGGGTCCGGCGTCGCGCCCCGGGTCAGGAAGCGCCCGCGCAGCTTGCCGTTGCCATCGATGTACAGCGCGGGGTTGAACTCCCCACCGACACCTGCCGGGTCGTCGATCGCACGGGTCTGTTGACTGAACAGCACTCCCGAGCGGGTGGTCTTGAACCACATCTCGACGCTGAGGAAGGTCGACTTGCCCACGATGTCCGCAGGCAGTCGCACGTACGACGAGGTGCCGTCGAACCCGGCCGCCTGATCCGGGGATCCGGCGAGCGCGCCGGCTTGACCGAGCGTCACATTGCGGTACTCGGCGCCCTCACGCACCGTCGCGGTGGGCACGCTGTCGGCTGCCGTCGTGGTCGGGCCCGCGTCGCCCAGCCGCCAGTAGGAACGCGGGTTGGCGTCCATCACGACGGAGCGGTAGTGCGATCCGGTGGTGTAGTCGTAGCGCGTGCAGGCCGCGGCCGGTCCGGTACCACCGGAGACGGGCGGGCATACGCTGGTCAACCGGTCACCGTCGTAGCCGTACGTCCACACCGGGCCCGGCGTTGTCGCATCGATCGGGTTCGTGCCGGCCTGGGTGACGTGGGCGCCGGTCCAGGTGAAGCTCAGATGGCGGCCCGAGGTGACGTCCGTGGCCCGCGCGATCCGGCCGTCCGAGCCATACGTGATCTGCTGCGTGCGGCCCGCGTAGTCGGCGACCGAGACCAGCCGACCCGCCGCGTCGAAGACCTGTCGAGTACCGGACTTGTCGGCAAGTTGCCAGCCGCCGCCCGCCACCGCAGTGAACGTCGCGAAGCCGCCGGAGGGCGCCGCGTAGCTGCCGTCCGCGTTGCGGCCGAAGCGCGTCTGCCCGCCGGTCGCGAGCACCACCACGACGTTGCCCGAACCATCGTTGTCCGGGATCACGCGCATGTCCCAGCGAGACGCCCAGCCGGCGCCGAACGCTGTATCGGTGCGCGGGTCGAGCGAGTTGTACGTGCGCGACACCGTCAGGTCGGGCCCGACCGCGCTCACCGACGCGTCGGTGGCTGCCGTCGTGTAGTTGCCGACCTGCTCGTTGAACTCCTTGCCCGCCGAACCCGCCGCGAGGTGGCTGGTGATCGCCGGCTGCGGCACCTGGGTCGAGAAGATGGCGGCCCGCGCGAAGGTGCCGTCGGCGCCGCCGGCGTCGCCCACCGTGCCGTACCACGCGTAGGTCTTGCCCCAGGTCAGGTTCCATTCCTTGGGCACCGTCCAGGGCGAACTCGGCTGCCAATCGGAAGTGTGGCAATCCTTGCGCGTGTTCGCGCCGTCGACCTCGCAGACCTCGAACTTGTAGCGCAGCGGCTGGTTTGCCGGCCAGGCGTCCCGGTCGTGCCCGGTCACATGCAGCATCGGGGTCAGCGTCGAGAACGTGTAGCCACTCGGCGGCCACGCGGTGTCGACGGCCGGCGGGCGGTTGGGAATGGTGAACACGGCCGGATTGGGCCGCACCGACGGACTCTCGCCGTCGCCGATATAGGCGTACCAGGCGTACTTGCCGCCCTTGACCAGGCCCCAACTCGGCGGGACCGTGAACGACGAGGAAGTCTGCCAGGGCGTGTTCTTGCAGTCCTTCCGGTAGTCCTGGCCGTCGACCGTGCAGACCTCGAAGTAGTAGTCGAGCGACGGCCGCGGCCAGTTGTCCGGGTCATTGCCCGCGACGGTGAACGTCGGGGTCGTGGTGTCGGATTCATAGCCGTTGCCGGGGGTCATCGAGGTGATGACCGGCCACTTGTTGGCCGTGCCGAGCGCCATCGGCAGGGGCGGCACCCCCATCTGGGAGAACTTGCGCGTGTTGGTGGCATCCATGTCCCACGCGAGCGTGTACGTGCCCGGAGGCAGTTTGGCGATGGTCGCGTTCAGTGTCACCGACTGCCCCGGCGGCACGTCGTTGGGCAGTTGGGTCCAGGCCACGGTGTTCAACTCGGCACCACTCGCGTTGAACAGCCGGTAGTGCAGCGAGTGGATGCCCTTGGTCCAACCCACGGCGCCGTTGTTGGTGACGGTCACACTGGCGATGCCGTCCTGGGTGGCGGTCACCTCGCGCACGAGGTTGTTGAACTTGTACGCGGCACGGTAGGGCGTGTAGTCGATGTCGAGCTTGACGCCACCGTTGGGCGCGGTGTCGAACTTCTTCCAGGTCTTCGGGTCGCCTTCGGCGGTGCGCACGGTCAGACCGTTGTTCGCCGCGCCGGTGACCCAACCCTGGATCAGGTCACGACCGCCGGATCCCAGGTCGATATCGGCCCAGCCGTCCTTGCAGCCGCGCGCCTCGTTACCGAGCGCAAATGTCGCGGAGCCCAGGGCCAGACCGTGGGACGGACCCGGCCAGCGCACCGAACTCGGGTTCCACGAACCGGTGTTGCCGTGCACGGTTACCGCGCGCGATGGCTGGCAGTCCCACGAGTGCACGTTCCACAGCGAGAGCCGGGCACCGGTGATCGTGTTGTTTTGCAACTGCCCGGAGACCGCCGAGGTGTTGAGCAGGATCGCCGCGTTCGCGCAGCCGCTGTCACAGTTGTAGCCGAGGCGGTAGACGTCGGTCTGGAAGAAGTTGCGGCCCTGGACGATGCTCACCGAGTTCGAGGCCGGAGTCACCGTGACCGTCGGGTCGACCTTGACCGGGTACACCCGTCCCGGCGCATTCAACCAGGCACGGTCGAGCCTGACCCGCAGCACCCGGCTGCCGTCGGCCTGCGCAAGGAGTTCATAGGTCACCCCACCCGACGTGGCCCCCTCGTCGGAGGCGGGGGCAACGGCGGAGTCCATCATCCAACCGTGCGGAATCATCGCCTGGACCGCGCCCGAGGCGCCGGTCAGCACGACGTTGCCGTTCTCGTCCAGGCTCGGGGTCAGCCCGGCCAGGTGCAACGGGAAGTCCCAGGTGTCCGGCGCCGCGGGCGAGTTGAGCAGGATCGTTTCCTTGATCTGGCCGTCGCCCGCCTTCAGGTTGACATCCGACTGGGGCCGGGCGCCGGTGAAGGTGATGCTGTCCGCGGCGGTGCGGCCGACCGTCGGGGTCGCGCCGTCCAGGCCGAAGCCGACGCTCGTCCCATTGCCGGCGTGCAGGGTCGCCAGCCGAGTGGCGTCCGCCTTCGTGGCGACGTCCACGGGGTTTGCGGCGGCCCGGGTACGCCACCAGTCCGGGTTGGTCGGATTGCCGCCCATCGGCGAGAGGGTGTCGTCGACCTTCGTCCACGTGCCGTCCGGGAGGCGGTAGTTCACCGGGTCTTCGGAGACCTTGAGCGTGCGACTGCCGTCGACGTTCTCGTAGACGCTGGTGTGTGAGTCACGTTCCGCCGGCACCTCACGACTGGTCCGCTCGTCGAAGGACGAACCTCCCACGGGTTTCGGCGGTTGCGCCGAAGCGGCCTCGATCGTGGTCCCGTTGCCTTGCGGCGCCGACTGCACGGGCTGCGTCCCGGCGCCGGCGAGCGGGCGTTCCGGGGTGGACTCGACCGGAGCCGGAGCCAACGGCCCCTGATCCGGGCCGAGTTCCCCGGGGGCACGGCCCGCCGGGCGCCCGGCGGCATCCCCTGCCGCCCGCGTCCGGGATGTGTCGGCCCGGTGCGACCGGCCGGCCGCCGACCCCCATTCCTGGCTCGGCTTGCCATACCTCGCCCCGGAACCGGTTGCGGCGGCCACTGCTGTGGCCCCACCGACAGTGAGACCCGCGGTCATCGCCAAAGCGGCGACGATCGCGGTCGGACGCTGCGCACGCAGCCACAACAGCCCACCGAGCACAGGACTGCTCCCCCGGGAAATGAGATATGACAGGCGCATATCCAAATGGCCGGCAGAGCAGTCGGGCAATGTATTTACTTATAAGTCGATAGATGATTCACGTCATAGCAAATCCGTACAACTTTTCGACGATCTCATGCGTCGCCGGAGCGGCGAACGCTACGGCCGGGTGAAGCCGATTGCCGCCTCGCCCGTGTACATCAGGAAGGTCAGGGTTTCCTGGAAGTACAGGTGGATTCGGGAGTCGTCGTGGGAGAGGTAGCCGATGGACAGGTCCTGGCCCAGGCGGAGTTCGTAGTCGCCGCCCCTGGTGGTGAGGACGAAGGCGCCGTCGATGGCCGGGGCCCAGATCGGTTCGCCGCCGAGGATTCGGGTCAGGTGTTGGCGGATCGGGTAGCCGTGGTCGGCCGCCTCGTTGACCGCGGTGTACGCCTCGGGGCCGAGGACGAGTTGGTAGGGGCCGTTGACGCCGGCCAGGCGTAGTTCGGTCAGCGCTCGGCTGACCGCGTCGGGGTATTCGCGTACGTCCACCGGCAGGGTCGGCGGCGGGTTCGTGGACGCCGCGCGGATGCCCTCGATCGACGCGGCCGGGTAGCCCTCGAAGATCAGCCGGTCCTCGGTGAAGGCCATCTTGCGCGCCGCGTCCTTGACCGGCTGCCAGTCCGCGTCCTTGGCACCGCGCTCGACCGCGTCCACCGCGGCGCGGTCCACGGTGAACGGGACGCGCAGTTCGATCAGCGGCCGGAAGTCCCGGCCGCGCGCCAGGACTCCGTCGGCCGGTGACGCGAGCGTGGTCAGGTGGCCGGTACCGACACCGGCCGCCGCGCTGCCGTCCGGGCCGGTCACGTCCACGACCCGGCGGCCCGCGACGTGCTGCTTGAAGGTGCGCCTGGCCTCGTCCTCCAGGTCGGTCCACGCGGCGGCGGCGACGGGGGCGAGTTCCCGGTGGAGGTTGTTCATCGGATCGGGCTCCTGGTCTCGGGGGTGGAAACGAGGTCGAGGGAAGGAGGTTTGCCGTCGGCCGTGAGCGCGCCGATGCCGAGCGAGCCGTCGGGGGCGGGCTGCGGGGGTGGCGCCGAGGTGGGCTCCGGGATGGGCTCCGAGGTGGGCTGCGAGGTGGGCTGCGAGGTGGGCTGCGCCGCGGCGACCGTCGCGCCGGGCGCGTCCGGGAGGCTCTCCAGGAAGTCCAGCGTCGGTACGAAGAACAAGCCGCCCGTGACCGCCGTCGAGAAGTCGAGGATCCGGTCGTGGGTGCCCGCCGGCCGGCCGATGAACATGTTCTCCAGCATTTGTTCGGTGACGCTCGGCGTGCCGGAGTAGCCGATGAAGTACGTGCCGAACTCGCCGCTGCCCACCGTCCCGAACGGCATGTTGTCGCGGACGATGTCGCGCTCGGTGCCGTCCGCATCGGTGATCGTGTTCAGTGCCACGTGCGAGTCGATCGGCTTGACGGCGTCCGGGAGTTCGAGATCGGACAGCTTGGTGCGGCCGATCACCTTCTCCTGCGCCGCCACGGGCAGTGCGTGCCACGCGCGCAGGTCGTGCAGGTACTTCTGGACGATCACGTAGCTCGCCCCCGCAAACCGCGGATCGTCCTCGGCGGTGACCGTGATCGCCTCGAACGCGTCCCGACCCTCCGGGTTTTCCGTACCGTCGACGAAGCCGAGCAGGTCCCGCTGGTCGAAGTAGCGGAAGCCGTGCACCTCGTCGACCACCGTCGCCGCGCCGGCCAGCCGGTCGGTCAGCACGGTGGCCAGTTCGAAGCACAGGTCCATCCGCCGGGCGCGCAGATGCAGCAGCAGGTCGCCCGGGGTGGACACGGCCCGGTGCTTGGCGCCGACCAGTTCCTTGAACGCATGCAGCTCGGCCGGCCGAGGTCCCTCGAACAGCCGATCCCACGCCGCCGAGCCGATCCCGACCACACACCTCAACTCGTCGTCCGGGAGCCGGAATCCCACCGATCGGCGCAGTCCCGACAGGTCGGCGAGCAGGTCCCGGACGGTCGCCGCGGCCGCCGGATCCGGATCGATGGTCAGCACCAGGAACATCGCCGACGTGGCCGGCAGGCCCAGGATCGACTGTGGCCGGGGCGGCTCCACCGGAGCGGTCTCCCGAGGTTGGCTCATGGTGCGTGGCTCCTGGTCGACTGGCCGACGACGGTGCCGCCGGCGGCGCGGCGACGGTGCGCGGCTCGACCGTCGCCGACCGCGTGCGGTGTGTGCACCATCGACGGATCACGCCGCCGGCAAACCTGATCGGCCCGATTCGATCTTGCCCGGCGCCGGCCGCATGCCGGTGGATGCCTCGGTTGTAGCCTTCCCGGGCGGGACCGAACGGGTGGGGCAGCGAGCACTTGGGGGCTGGGATGGACTGGGTTTTCACTCGGACGCGGCTGCGTGAGGGGTACGCAATCGAGGACGTGGACACCTTCCTGGCCCGGGTACGCGACACCCTGGACGGCACCGCGCCGGCGCCGCTGACGCCGGCTCAGGTACGCGAGCAGCGGTTCACCACGGTGCGGCTGCGCGAGGGGTACGACGAGGACGAGGTGGACGCGGCCCTGGACGAGATCGAGGCGCGGTTGGCCGCCCGGGCCGGCGGCGGGTGGGGAGCAACCGCCGGCCCGGAACCGACGGATGCCCCCGGCCCGGTCGACCGGTTCGCCGAGGCGCGCGCCGAGGCCGAGGTGAAGGCGATCACGCTGCGTCCGCCGCAGGAGCGCTTCGAGTCGGTCCGGCGCGGCTACGGCCGGGACGAGGTCGACGTCCTGGTGGCCCGGGTCGACGAGGCACTGCGCGGCCGGGTCCGACTGTCCCCCGAGGAGGTGTTGGCCGACCGCTTCGAGGTCGCCCGGCGCGGCTACGACCGCACCGAGGTGGACGCGTGGCGGGCCCGGGTGGCCGACCTGCTGGTCCGCCGCCGCCCGGACGACACGACGAAGTGACCGCGAAGGCCGCCGGCGGTACGGGCCATCCGCCCGGAACGGCGGCGAACGGCCCGACGCGGCCGGCTACCCCGGCCGGCTACCCCGGCCGGATCACCTGCCGGATCGCCGCCCCGCTCGCCGGCGCCTCCATCGCCTCGTTGAGCCCGTCCAGCGTGACCGTCCCGGTGTGCAGTTGCTCGACCGGCATCAGCCCGGCCCACCACAGGGCCAGATGGCGCGGGACGTCCCGGCGCGGCACCGCGTCGCCCATATACGACCCGAGCAGCGACTTGCCCTCCCCCGCGAACGCCAGCGCCGGCACCGCGTCCAACATCCGTCCCGGCGCGGGCAGCCCCACCGAGACCACCCGCCCGCCCCGGTCCACCGCGGCCAGGCAGTCCGCCACCACGCGCGCGCTGCCGACCGCCTCGATCGCGACGTCCGCGCCGCCGCACGAGGTTGGTGCGCGATAACCAAGCGCTCTTCCTGGAGGACCTCTGTGTGCGCGGCCTGGCCCGTACTCGCCTGGCGAAGAGCGTGCACGACGCGTCGTGGGGCACGTTCCGACGCATGCTGGAGGAGAAGGCCGCCCGATACGGCAGACATGTGGGGATCGTGGGGCGGTTCGTGCCCACCTCGCAGACCTGCCACGCGTGTTGGACCGTCGACGGCCCCAAGCCGCTGCAGCGCAGCGACTTGGGCGTGTACTCGGCGAGCAGTGCCATCGCCACCGCGAAGTCGATCCCGTAGGCGATGCCGACCAGGACCCGGCCGAGCCAGACCACGGTGAAATCGTCGGCGGTGGCCGCGAGCACCGCGCCGGCCAGCGCGAACAGCTTGGCCAGGAGCAGCGGGGGCACCCGGCCGATCCTGGTGGCCGGCCAGCCGCCGATCGGGTTGAACAGGATCGCCAGGGCCGGCGCGGTGGCGGTGAGGATGGAGACCTGGGTGCTGCTCAGCTCCATCTGCTTGGTCATCGGCGCGAGGCCGGCCCCGAGCGCGGCGTTGGAGTACGCGTCGAGGAAGAGTCCCCCGAACACGAGGAACCAGATGACCTTGGCCCGACCGGAGATTCTCCCCTGTCGGTCGATGAGCGCGACGACGTCCTTGACGCCTCTGACGCTCTGCTGGTGTGCCATGTGCCCGTCCTCGGAAAGGGACCGGTCGGCGACACGCGAGCGCAAACGCGTAGGAGGGCACAGCGAAGCCACCGACAGGTGGTCTTCGTCTGTTCCTGCCAAAGAATGATGTGGACCTTATGGGGGCGTTTTGGGGGTGTCAAGGGTTCGTAACGGCCCGGCCGCGCCGGTCACCGAGCGTGCGCGAAAAGCGGATCGCGCGGATTTCCAGGACGGTGCGCGGCGGCGGGCGGCGGCGCGGATGGGCGAGGATGGGCGAGGATGTGGGGCATGATCCACTCTGCCGCAGACGACCGTTACCAATCGATGCGTTACCGCCGGGCCGGGCGCAGCGGGGTGCAGTTGCCCGCCGTGTCGCTCGGGTTGTGGCACAACTTCGGCGACACCCAACCGCTGGAGGTACAGCGGGCGGTGTTGCGCCGGGCGTTCGACCTGGGGGTGACGCACTTCGACCTGGCGAACAACTACGGGCCGCCGTACGGCTCGGCCGAGGCCAATTTCGGGACGCACTACCGGGCCGACTTCCGGCCGTATCGCGACGAGTTGTTCATCGCGACGAAGGCCGGCTGGGACATGTGGCCGGGCCCGTACGGCAACGGCGGCTCGCGCAAGTATCTGTTGGCCAGCCTGGACCAGTCGCTGGGCCGGATGGGGCTCGACTACGTCGACGTGTTCTACTCGCACCGCTACGACCCGGATACTCCGCTGGAGGAGACGATGGGCGCGCTGGACGCGGCCGTGCGGTCCGGACGGGCGCTGTATGCGGGGATCTCCAACTACGGTCCGCAGGAGCATCGCCGGGCGGTGGCGATCCTGCGCGAGCTCGGTACGCCGGTGCTGCTCAACCAGTCGGCCTATTCGATCCTGGACCGCGAGCCGGAGCGCGGCGTGCTCGACGCGGTGGGCGAGACCGGGACCGCGTTGATCGCCTATTCGCCGCTGGCCCAGGGGTTGTTGACGGACCGTTACCTCGACGGTGTGCCGGCCGACTCGCGGATGGCGGTGGGTCACTTCCTGACCCGGGAGGAGCTGACCGAGCAGCGGCTGACCCTGCTGCGTGCGCTGAACCAACTGGCCCGGGACCGGGATCAGACCCTCGCCCAGCTCGCGCTGACCTGGATCCTGCGCGACGAGCGGGTGGTGTCGGTGATCGTCGGGGCCAGCAGCGTACGGCAGTTGGAACAGAACCTGTCGGCGGTCGGCCAACCGGGTCTGACTGCCGAGGAGATCACCGAGATCGACCGGCTCTGTGCGGGGCTCGGCTGACCCGATCGTGCTCGGGTGGGGCTCGGGTCGGTGCCCGGGTCCGTGCTCAGACCTGTGGGATCAGCAAGTCGCCCAGCAGGTCCGCCGGTTCGATCAAGGCGAGGGAGGCGACCACCCGGCGGCCGGGGGCCGGGTGGATCGCCGGGGACACCGCCAGCACCGCGCATCCGGCGGCCTCCGCCGAGGTGATGCCGACGATGGTGTCCTCGACCGCGACGCACGCGCTCGGCTCGACCCCGAGCGCGGTCGCCGCGGCCAGATAAGGGGCGGGGTCGGGCTTGGTCCGCGCCACGTCCTCGGCGGCGACGGTGACCGCGAACCGGGCCGACCCCAACGCGTCCCGCACCAGGTCCACGACCCGGCGCGGCGACGCCGACACGATCGCCAGCGGCACCCCGGCGGCGGCCAGGCCGTCGAGCAGCGCGACGACCCCCGGCAGCGGCTCGATCCGGCCCTCGACCCGGGCCATGAACGCCGCGTCCAGCGCGTCCGTCAGCTCGTGCACGCACGGCGCCTCGGCCACGACCGTGTGCAGGTAGGTCGCGGTGTGCCCGATCGCGTGCCCGACCACGTCCGCCGCGTCCGTCTCGCCCAACGTGTAGCCGACCCGGCCGGCCACGTCCGCGACCGCGTCCCACCACAACTGCTCGGTGTCGACGAGGGTCCCGTCCATGTCGAACAACACGGCGGCAGGCGATACGGCGGACACGCTGACTCGTTTCGAAGGCGTGGAGCAAGGACGTCACGACCTTCTCAGCCCGACGTGAGCACCGTGCCAAAACGGGGTTGCGCGCACATGAACGTGTGCGAACCCGGACGCCCGCCCGGTGATTTCCGTGCTCAGATCACCGCGGCGCGCAGGGAGAGTACGTCGGGGAGGTGCTGGGCGATGCGCTCCCAGTGCTCGCCGCCGTGCCGGCCGCGGTAGATCTCGCCGCTGCGCGAGCCGAAGTACAGGCCGGCATCCTCGGCGTCGTCCGTGCACATCGCGTCGCGCATCACGGCCGTCCAGAAGTGGTCGGGCAGTCCGTCGCCCAGCGCGGTCCAGGACTTGCCCGCGTCCTCGCTGCGGTAGACGCGGCAGCGGCCGTCGATCGGGAAGCGCATCGCGTCGGCGATGAGCGGGACCACGTAGACGGTGTCCGGGTGGTGCGGGTGGACCACGATCGTGAAGCCGAAGTCGGCGGGCAGCCCGGCGGCGATCGATTCCCACGTCGCGCCCGCGTCGTCGCTGCGGTAGACGCCGTGGTGGTTTTGCAGGAACAGCCGGTCGGGGTGGTCCGGATGCCGGGCCACCTTGTGTACACACTGCCCGTATTCGGGGTATTCGTCGGGCTGGAACGTCACGTGGATCCCGGTGTTGGACGGGTGCCAGGTGGTCCCGCCGTCCTCGGTGACGTATACCCCGCCCGTCGACATCGCGACGATGATCCGCTTCGGGTCGGTGGGATGCGGGAGCACCGTGTGGATCGCCTGGCCGCCGAAGCCGGCTCCCCAGTTCGGCCGGTGCGGGTGCTCCCACAGGCCGCGGACCAGTTCGAACGAGCGCCCGCCGTCGACGGAGCGGAACAGCGCGGAGGGTTCGACGCCGGCGTAGACCACGTCGGGTTCGGAGCGGGCGCCGGGGACCAGTTGCCAGACCCGCTCGACCGAGGCGCCGGCGTCCGCCGGGAAGCCGATTCGGCCCAGGTCGGGCTCGCGCCAGGTGGCGCCGAGGTCGTCGCTGGTGACCACGATCGGGCCGAAGTGCTCGTTCACGACACCGGCCATCACCCGCGGCGCGGGCCCTCGGGTGTCGATCGCCACCGAGTAGACGCCGGTCATCGGATGGTGCGGTCCGGTGAACTCCCAGGGTGCGTCGTCGCGCGAACGGCCGATCCACAGGCCCTTGCGGGTGCCGACGGCGAGCAGGACGGAATTCGTCACGGTGACCTCCAGGCAGCGTTCCGTACCCGTGGCACGCTACGCGGCCGAGCGGGCATTCGCCCGATTCGACGCTCTTGTCGCCCTTCGTGGTCACCCGAAACGCGGCCTCCGCGGGCGACTGCCTACGGCAGTGGCCGGCGGCCCGCGAAGCCCAGGTCGGTCCGGTGGTACCAGTCGAGCCGCCGGTCGCCCTCCAACCAACACAGCAGCACCGGTACGCCGTCCAGGTCGGCCGGGAAGTCGACGAGCAGCGGGGCGAAGCCCTTGAGTTCGGCGCCGGTGCGCTGGACCTGGGTCATCAGGTCGTCGAGTCGGGCCTGCATGCCCTTGAGTTCGGGCAGCCCGCCCAGCTCGGACCGGGGTCCGCCGCGTTCCAGCGCGGCGGTCAGCTCCGCCGCGTCGGCCCGCACGGTGACCAGTTCGTCGAGCACCGGCAACAGCCGGGCCAACTCCTCGCGTGCCTCGTCCACCGTGAACAGACCCATGGGTCACACCCTCCCATGTCCGCCGCCGGGCGAACCGGGCACGTCAGCTGAAGTGCTTGTTGTTCTCCTGGACGCCGGGGAACATGCTGTGGTTGGCGTGCACCCCGAAGATGCCGCCGGAGGCTTGTGCGCGGCTGGTGCGGTCGCGCTCGATCAGCTGCCCCTCGTGGTTCGTGGTGCGTCCGCTCCCGCGCTTGCCCAGCTTGACCGTGATCCCCACGACCAGCAGGAGCAGTCCGACGGCGAAACAGATGATCGTGATCACGGCGACTCCCGGGTGGTTCGTGGTCCGGCCAAAACGACTGGGGCAAGCGGGACGAACAGGGCGAGCGCAGGCGGCGGGCAAGCCGGCGCGCGCCGGACGTGCAGCCCTACATGATCCATGCCCGCTCCGGCCGCGTCCACCCATTTGCGCCGCACCGGGCCGCCAGCGCGCGTAGCCGCGACTCGTCGCCGTCGGCGGAGTCCAGGCGCAACAGCTCCTGGACGAAACGGCGGTTCGGCGGCCGGCAGCGGATCTCCTGGGCGGCGGCGGCCTCCGCGTCGAGCAGCGCGGTGACCGCCTCGCCGCGCCGGCCGACCGCGACCAGGGCGCGGGCGAGGTCGATCAGATGGCGGGCCTGCCGGCCGCGCGGGAGTACGGCCAGGCCGGCCGGGGTGAAGCGGCCCGCGATGGCCCGGGTGTACTCGCCGAGCAGCACGTGTGCGGTGACCCGGTGCAGTGGCACCTGGATCGCCCCCGGATCGGCCCGCTCGGCCGCCTCGAGGAGGTCGCGCGTGCCGGGGCGGTCGCCGAGGCGGGCGGTGGCCAGCGCCGCGCCCAGCCGCAGGGTGCGCAGCGCCGCCCGCCCGGCGGGCCCGCGCGCGGTCAACACGCAGGCCAGGTCCGCCTCGACGCCCAGCGCGAACTCGGCCGCGGGACCCGCGCCTTCGTGACCCACCATGGCCGCGGTCAGCCGGTGTGCGGCCCGGGCCAGCACCACCACGTCGCCGCTGCGCGCGGCCGAGGTGACCGCCCGGTCGGCGGCGCGCCAGGCCAGGTCGTCGTCCCCGAACACGTCGGCCACGGCGGCGGTCAGGGCGAGCGCGGCCGAGCGCACCGCGGCCGGCTCGGACACCTCGCCCCCGCCGCCGACGCCCGCTACGCCCGCCCCCGCCGTCGCCGCCAACACCGGCGGCACCACCCGGTCCAGGCAGCCGTAGTCGGCGGCCGCGTACGCGGTCCAGCCATATGCCAACTCCCGGCGCAGCGGCCCCAGATCGGGCGCGGGTCCGGGGGCGGCGGGCGCGGTGTCGGCCCGGCGCAGCGCGGCCCGGACCGCGCCGAGCGGATCGTGTTCGGGCTGCGCACGGCCCGACTCGACGGGCAGCAGTCGCTCGATCCCGATGTGCAACACGCCCGCGGCCCGGACCAGTACGGACAACCTCGGGTCGGCCTGCCGGTGGCCCGCCTCCACGTCCTCGACCCAGCGCACGGATCGGCCCATCAGTCGGCCGAATTCGACCTGGGTCAGGCCACGACGCGTACGCCAGTAGGCGATTCGCCGGCCGATTCCACCCACCGTGTGCATGTCGGGCCGCTCCTTTGGGTATTGCCTGATGCGCGCCCGGTGACGGAACCGCACGACGCCGCCGCACGATCGTCGATCTGCGCCGTATGTACCGCACGGGCGGAAGTTCCCCACGCGGAGTGCGTGGATTCTGCCTGGTGCCGCACCGGTAGCTTCGGCCGGGTCGCGGCAACCGCACTTCGGGCCGGGTTGCCCTTGCGGGAGAGTCGATGAGAAAACTGTTGCGCGCCCCCGGCGCCGGCCGGACCGGAGCGGCGTCCCCGCGTTCGGGTCGGACGCCGTCCATCCGGACCCTGCTCGTGTTGCTGACCGTGGTGCCGTCGGTGGCGATGATCGCCCTGTGGGGGATCGCCAGTTATCGACTCGCGGACCACGCGAGCGGCCTGGACAACGAGGTCTCGGTGGCCGAGCGGGCCGGCACCCCCAGCTACAACGCGATGGTGGCGCTGCAACTGGAACGGCGGCTGACCGCGGCGTGGATGGGCAAACCGGCGCCGGCCTCGACCGAGGCGTTGCGGGCCCAGCGGGTGAAGACCGACGAGGCGGTGCGGCTGTTCGTCGCCTTCGCGAACAGCGGGGCGCGCGAGACACCGGGGCACGTGGTGCGCCGGGCCCACCAGGTGACTCCCGAACTGGGGCAACTCGCCGACGTGCGACGGCAGGTGGACGCGACCGGAGCCGGCGGGCGGGATCGCTGGTTGGGCTGGTACACGAAGCAGGTCGCCAACCAGATCTCGATGGTCCAGGCGTTGGCCGAGACCTCCGACACCGACGTCACCTTCGCGGGCCAGTTCCTGGTCATCCAGTTCCGGGCCGGCGAGGCGCTGGCGCAGGAGGACACCACGGTCAGCTTCGCCCAGCCCGGCGGCCGGTTCACCCAGCCGGACTTCGCCGCGTTCGCGCAGAACGTCGGCGTACGTCGGCACACCCTCGACGACGAGATCGAGCCGTTCCTGCCCGCACCGCTGCGCCCGACCTACGTCGCGCTCACCGAAACCCCGGCCTGGCGCGAGTTGGTCGGGATGGAGAACGCGATCATCGAGGCGCTGGACGCCCCGAGGGATCAGCGGGCCGGCGCCGGGGTGGCGCTGCCCCCCGAACTCGCCAAGTGGCGCGAGACGTTGGACCAGCTCGCGCTGCCCGCGTCGGCGTTCGACTTCGCCCGGGTGGACCAGGTGTTCGCCGCCGGCGACGCGGCCACCTCGGACTCGTGGAACCAGGTCTACCTGCTCAGCGCGATCGGCCTCGGCTTCGTGCTGATCGGCGCGCTGCTGTGCTGGTGGGTGACCCGGTCGGTGCGCCGCCGGCTGTTCCGACTGCGGGACGAGACCGTGGAGTTGGGCACCGAACGACTGCCCGCGGTGCTCGAGCGCTTGCAGCGCGGCGAGCGGGTGGACCTCGCGGTCGAGGCGCCGGACGTGCCGACGAGCGGGGACGAGATCGGTCAGGTGGCCACCGCGTTCAACGCGGCGCAGCGCGCGGCTCTGGACGGCGCGGTACAACTGGCGCACCAGCGTGAGGGGTTCACCAAGGTCTTCGTCAACACGGCGCTGCGCACCCAGTCGTTGGTCAACCGGCAGATCGGTGAACTGGACGCGATGGAGCGTCGGCATCAGGATCCCGAGCTGCTGCGCGAGCTGTTCACCATCGACCATCTGGCCACCCGGTTGCGCCGCTACGAGGAGAACCTCGTGGTGCTCACCGGCAACCGGCCGGGCCGGCGCTGGAGTCGCCCGGTGCGGGTGGTCGACGTGGTGCGCGGGGCGATCGGCGAGGTGGAGGACTACCACCGGGTCGAGGTCTACTGCGATCCGGACCAGCGGCTGTCCGGCCCGGCCGTCGGCGGGGTGATCCATCTGCTGGCCGAACTCGTGGAGAACGCCACGACGTTCTCCCCGCCGGACACTCCCGTACACGTGCGGGCGGTGTCCGCGGCCAAGGGCCTGGCGATCGAGATCGAGGACCGCGGGCTCGGCATGTCGGAGGCCGAATACGTGGCGGCCAACCGGCAGTTGGCGGTGCCGGTCAGCTTCGATGTGATCGCCCTGGCCGACGATGTGCGGATGGGCCTGTTCGTGGTCGCGCAGTTGGCGGATCGACTCGGCGTCGGGGTGACGTTGCGGGCGTCGCCTTACGGCGGGACGTTGGCGATCGTCTTCCTCCCCGAGGAACTGATCAGCCGCGACGGCGACGCACCGGACGAACCGGCCGAGTCGGCGGCGCCGTTCGAGCGGGCGCTGACCACCGGGTCGGAGACCGAGGCGGCGGCGGACACGGCACACGAGGAGGGCTCGGCCGGCGACTCGGCGGCGCCGGGCAGGCCGCACCCGGAGCCGGTGGTGCGATCGCTGGATCGGGTGCCGGTGGCGGCGGGCGAGTCGGGCGAGACGGCCGAACCCGGCGAACTCGCGGAACCCGTGGAAGCCGTGGAAGCCGTCGGAGCCGTCGACTCGGAGCCGGCCTCGACCCCGGCTCGGGGTTCGGCGTCCGCGTCGGCGTCGGCGTCGGCATCTGCTTCGGTTCCAACCGCTGCATCGGCTTCGGCATCGGCGAGCGGGGTCGCCGCCGAGGAGACCACCCCCGACGGCCGTCGGGCGCTGCCGCGTCGGGTCCGGCAACGCAACCTGCCGATGCCGCTGCGTGGCGAGCCGACCACCGCGAGCGAGAGCGCGGATCGAACCGGCCCGAAGCCCTCCTCACCGCGAGAAGCTGCGGCTACCTTGTCCTCGTTCCGGTTCGCGAGCCAACGAGCGCGCGAGGCCACCGAACCGAGCGCGGCCGGCGACGAGCCCGAGACCGCGATCGAGACCGAACCCGGAACCGGGACGGAGCCCACACCGGGCCCACGCCCCGCCGCCGGAAGCACCACGCACCCTGGGGAACCGTCATGACGAACACGCACGATCTCGCCGGCGGCACGGCCACCACCGCTACCGACAGTCGCCTGGACTGGTTGTTGACCGACCTGGTCAAGCGCGTGCACCAGACCCGGCACGCGATCGTGTTGTCCGAGGACGGGCTGCTGATCAGCCGGTCCGAGACGATCCCACGCGACGACGCCGAGCAACTCGCCGCCGCCGCCGCCGGATTGCAGAGCCTGGCACGCAGCATCGGTCGCGGCTTCGCGGGTGGCCCGGTGCGCCAGACGCTGGTCGAGATGGACGATGCCTTCCTCTTCCTGACCGCCGCCGGGCCGAGCGCGCATCTGGCCGTACTGGCCGAACAGAGCGCGGACGTCGGCGTGGTCGCGTTCGAGATGAACATGCTGGTGAAGAAGGTCGGCGAATATCTGGGTACCCGGCCACGCGGCGACGCCGGCGAACGGGCCGGTGATCGGGCGTGAGTTCGCGCTGGGATCAGTCCTGGGACGAGAACGCCGGCCCGCTGGTCCGGCCGTACACCCTCACCCGAGGCCGGACCAAGGCGGTGCGCGACGCCGACCTGACCCTGATCACCCTGATCACCACGGTCCCGCCGGACGAACCGCCGGTCCGCGCCACCGGATCCGGGTCCGCTGCCGACGAGGCGTCCTCGGCGGCGCGCCGGAAGCCCCGGGACGGGCGCGGCCGGCAACCCGAGCATCAGCGAATCCTGGAGCTGTGCCGGGAGCCGCAGGCCGTCGCCGAGGTGGCGGCCCTGATCGATCTGCCGGTGAGCATCACCAAGGTGCTCGTCGACGACCTGCTCCGCGACGGCCTGGTGACCGTGCGCGCCCCGCTGGCCCTGGCTCGAACCCCCGATCCGGCCCTGTTGAAAAAGGTACGTGATGGTCTCCTTCGGCTCTGACCGGCTGCCCGAGCACGCGGCGGCGGTCAAGATCCTGATCGCGGGCGGCTTCGGGGTCGGCAAGACCACCCTGGTCGGCACCGTCAGCGAGGTGCCGCCGCTGCACACCGAGGAGACGATGACCGAGGCCGGCGTCGGGGTGGACGACACCGTCGGGGTCGAGGCCAAGTCCCGGACCACGGTCGCGCTCGACTTCGGGCGGATCACGCTGTCCGAGGAGTTGGTCCTCTATCTGTTCGGGGCACCCGGCCAGGAGCGGTTCTGGTCGTTGTGGCACGACCTGGCGATCGGCGCGCTCGGGGCGATCGTCCTGGTGGACACCCGGCGACTGGAGGCCGGCTTCGGCAGCATCGACTTCTTCGAACGACGCGGCATCCCGTTCGTCGTGGCGATCAACCGCTTCGACGCGGCCGTGGAATACACGGTCGCCGAAGTCCGCGACGCCCTGGACCTGGACCCGACGGTACCGATCCTCCCCTGCGACGTACGCGTCCGCTCCTCCGGCCGCGACGTCCTATTGGCCCTGGTCGACCACCTGACAACCGCCCCACTCACAACCCACACCGACCGAACGGCGGAGAGCCCAGCCGGCGTATAAAACCACCAGACGTCGCTGGTCGGCGGGTCGCGCGGGCGCGGTTCGGGCGGGCGCGCGTCAAGCGAGTCGGCGGGTCGGGGTTCGCGCGAGCGCGGGTCGCGAGCCACGCGGGTCGGTGCGCCGGGCGGGTCGACGCCCCGGCGGTCGCGGGTCACGCCAGTCGGTACGTCGGGCGGGTCGGAGCGGCGCGGGTCGGGCAGGTCTGCGCGCCGAGGGTCGCGCGAGTAGGGGTCGCGAGTCGCGCGGGTCGGTGTGTCGAGCAGGTCGACGCCTCGCGGGTCGCACCGGTCGGTGTGCTGGGCAGATCACGCGGACGCGGCTCAGCTCGTCGGGCGGGTCGGCCCGTCGGAGGCACCGCGGGTCCCACGGGTCGGTGCGCCTGCCAGGTCGACGTGTCGCGGGTCGCGGGTCGGTGCGTCGACGCGTCAGGGGTCGGCAGGTTGCGCGGGCGCGGGTCGCCGCGTCGGGCAGGTCGGCGGTCGCGTGTCGGGCGGGTCGCAGGGGAACGCACCGCAGCCGCGCCTCGAACGCCGACCGGGCAAAATCCAGCCCGACCGGCGTTTGAGGTCACCCCAGGGCTCGGCCCAACACACCGCAACCCGACCCGGATCCCGACCAAACCAAATCAATCAGCCCGACCGGCGTTTGAGGTCACCGCACCGCAACCCCACCCCGCACGCCGGCCACCCGCGCGGCCGAAGTCCCAAACCCGCTCGGCCCATAGCGCACGCGAGGAACCATCGCCGGCTCGACCGGCACCCGCGCCGCCCCCGACCGCACCGCCTGTCCACCCGCGCCGACCCCCACCGGCAGCCCGGGCGGCGCGGTCGGCCCGGGCGGCGCGGCCCCCTCCCCCACGAGCTGCCACGGCAACGGCACCAGCGCCCTCGGCTCCGCGTAGCGCTTGCACTCCTGATGCCACTTCAGGATCGCCGCGTTCCAGTCCCCGAGCGCCGCGGCATACCCGTCCAGCGCCGCCCGGGCCGCCGCACTCAGTGCCAAGTCGTCATACATGGCCGGCAGTTCACCCGCCACCACCCGCTCGAACTCGCGCATCCGCGAGGTCATCAGGTCGTCCACGACGGCCAGCGCCCGAGCGAAGTCGCAGCCGAAGAAGTTCTGTACGACGAGGAGCATGTTGTGCAGCTCCCCCTCGACCTCGATCTCCTTGCGGTAGGAGAACACGTCGTTGAGCAGCCAGCCGAAGTCGGCCGCCGAGTTCTCCATCGCCCGCACGGCCCGTGAGTGATACGCCTGTTCGGGCACCACGTCGCCGTGTGCCAGCCGGGACAGACTCATCGTCAGATCGGAGCCGAACGTCTTGCGCCGCATCTCGATGTAGTCGACCGGGTCCGGGATCCGGTTCTGCGCCATGTTGGCCAGCTCCCACAGCCAACTGTCCAGCATGCCCTCGATGGTGCGCCGGAACTTGCGCCGCGATTCGGGCGGCATCACCTCGGTGGTGCGCGCCCACAGGTCGGCCAGGCCGTGCTCCATCGCGTCCGTCGGCGTCGGCGCGGTCTCCCCCTCGATCGGCATCAGCGTCTTCAGTCGCTCGGTGTACACCTTCGCGCCGACCTGGTCGAGCGTGCGCCCGAACACGATCGGGTAGGCGTCGTCGGCGTAGGTGCCCCAAGCCAACCACCCCGACGCGACGTCGAGTTGCTCGGGCGACGCGTCCGGCGCGATGCCTGCCGCGCACAGCGGCAGATCGAAGTCGCGCAGCGCCCGCTCGTCCCAGATGCCCTCGTCGAGGATGCCCATCCGGCGCCCCCACTCGACGATGTTCTCCCGGGCGGCGTCCAGGTGCGGGTTCAGTCGCGGTTCGAACGGCAGGTAGAAGTCCGGGATCCGGTACGGCTCGACCGGCTGGAACGGGACATGCGTGTACCCGCGCAGTCCGCTGCTCAGCCCGGCCACCAGGCCCGGCAGAATGCGCGCGGCGGAGGTGCCGATGCCCATCGGCCCGGCCAACACCCCGGGCACTGCGGGTGTTTGCGGCCCACCGACCGCGCCGTTCATATACCGACTGGAGCGCATGTGCCACTCATGCCCGCCGGACTGCCAGTCCTGCAGGCCCTTGACGTAGGCCGTCACGTCGATGCAGGACTGCGGATCCAGTCGGTGTTCCAGGAACAGCGGCGGCAGTTCGGTGAACGTGGTGTGCTCGAACTGGTGCAGCCGCGAGGTGAGCAGTTCGTTGACCGCCTCGGCCGCCTCCTGCGTGGTGCAGCCCAGGAACTTCTCGAAGACCAGGATGGCGTTGGCGTTCTCCCCTTCCTGCTCCACCTCGCGCTGGTAGGAGAACAGGTCGTTGCGCAGATGTACGCCGTCGGAGAAGGTGTCCCGAAGCACCCGCATCGGCCGCGAGGCGGCGATCACCGCGGGCACCTCGGCGTTCGCCGCGTACTCCACCAGGTTGGCCGACCACGGCGCGCCGCCCACCTTGCGGCGCATCTCGATGTACTCGACGGGGTTGGCCACCCGGCCGTCGTTGATGTTGGCCAGTTCCCACATCGACTCTTCGAGCAGCGCCTGGGTGCTCCGCGCGAACCGCTCGCGCCAGTCCTGCGACATGCTCGGCACGGTCCGCGCCCACAGGTCGGCCAGGCCCTCCTCGACCTGGTTGGTCGGCTCCGGGGTCTCGACACCGGGCTCGACCGGCATGAACGCGCGCAGCCGGGCCAGATATGCCTTGGCACCGGCCATGTCGTGGGTGCGTTTGAAGACGTCCAGGAAGTGGTCGTCGAAGAAGAAGACCCACACGTACCAGTCGGTGACCAGGTCGAGTTGCGGGCCGGTGCAGTCGGGGTGGGTGTACGCGCACAGCAGCGCGTAGTCGTGCGAGTCGAAGTCGTGCTCGTCCCAGATGTCCGAGCCCTCGATCATCCGCATCCGCCGGGCCCACGCCTTGGAGTGCTCGCGTGCGCCGTCGAGATGGGGATTCAGTCGTGCCGGGTACGGCACGTAGAACTGCGGGAGTTCGAAGGGTTGTGACATTCGATGCGCCCCTTTCGCCAGGGACACGGTAGGTCCCGCGGCGCGGTTGGCTCGCACCTCGCGCCGGTTCTCGCTCGATCTGGTGAAACCGGCCGGCGCAGGCTTAACGATCTTGTTTCCTCGGCATATACACCGGCGCGTCCGGCGCTGGGCGGGTGCCGGAGGATGGGCGCATGACGACAACGAATCGACTCACCCACATCCCGGCGCCCGAGGGCGTGCAGCCGGCCCGGGGCTACACCCACGTGGTCACCGGCAGCGGCCGGCTGATCGCCGTTTCCGGACAGATCGCGTTGGACGAGCACGGCGAATTGGTCGGTGAGGGCGACGCCGGCGCACAGGCCCGGCAGGTGTTCGAGAACCTGCGGCGCTGCCTGGCCGCGGCGGGCGCGACCTTCGAGGACGTGATCAAGCTGACCTACTTCCTCACCGACATCCGCGACCTGTCCGCCGTGCGGGTGGCCCGGAACGAGTTCATCGACCCCGAGCGGCTGCCCGCCAGTTCCGCCATGCAGGTGGGCGCGCTGGTCCGGCCGGAACTGCTGCTCGAGGTCGAAGCATTCGCGCTGGTCGCCGAGCCGGCCGAGGCCACCGACTGACCGTCCCGCCGGCGGGCCGCAGCGGACCGGCCGATGCCGGCATCATGGCCGGGCAGGTCGGCCCGCCACGCGCGGGCCCCCGACGGTTCCCGAAGGGTGGCGGCACGTGCTCGTACAGGTCGGCGTGGTCGGCGACGAAGGCGGCGAAGTCGCGGCGTTGCAACGATGGTTGGCGATGGATCCGGACCTGCGCGGCGGGGTGGCGATCAGCTACGCGGAGGACGACACGGTGGGCGCGATGGGCGTCTCCCTGGAGCTGGTCAACGTGGTGCTGAGCAACGGGATCGCGCTCGGCGGCCTGTTGGTGGCAATCGCCGGCTGGCGTCGCTCGCGCGCGCCGCTGGGTGGGCCCGGCGCACCGGACATCGTGATCCGGCGCGGCGACACGGAGGTGGTCCTGTCGGGGGCCGCGGAGGAAGACGTCGTGCGGGCCGTGCGCGCCCTGGAGGAGCCCGGGGACGCTGCGTGACGCTGCGCCTGGCCGATCCGGGGGCGTCGCGGGCGGTGCTGGTGGGCACGCACACCTACGCGGCCCTGGAGGACCTCCCGGGCGTACGCCGCAACCTGGCCGAGCTGAGCCGACTGCTCGGCGATCCGCGCCACTGGGGCCTGCCGGCCGGGCACTGCGTGGTGGTCGAGCAGCCCGGCTCGGCGGGCGAGGTGCTGGACGCGCTGTCGCGCGCGGCGGCCGAGGCCACGGACACGCTGCTCGTGTACTTCGCCGGGCACGGCCTGGTGGACCACCTCGACGACTCGTTCCATCTCGCGCTGCCGGATACGCGCCCGGACCGGATGTACACCGCGCTGCGCTTCGACGACGTGCGGCGGGTGTTGCGCGATCCGTCCACCCGGGCGCCGCGCAAGGTGCTGATCCTGGACTGCTGTTGGAGCGGTCGGGCGCTCGCGGGCGCGATGAGCGGGGCGGACCGGGCGGACCAGGTCGCGGTGGCGGGCACGAGTGTGCTCACCGCGACGGCGGAGACCCGCCGGGCGGCGGCTCCGCCGGACGAGGAATTCACGGCGTTCACGGGTGAGTTGATCGGCCTGATCACCGAGGGCGTCGACGACGACTCGGAGTTCGTCGACATGGGGTCGCTGTATCTGGCGCTGCACCGGCGGTTGGCGGCCCGGGGCCGGGAACTGCCGCAGCAGAGCAATCGCAACACGGCGGCCCGGATCTGTGTGCTGCGGAACGCGGCGCGGGTGCCGGGTCCGGGTCCGGGTCCGGGGACGGCTCCGGCTCCGGCTCCGGCTCCGGCTCCGGCTCCGGCTCCGGCTCCGGCTCCGGAGACGAACCAACCGGACCGGGCGGACACCGGCAAGCTCGTCGACGGGTTCGCCGAGGTGGCCATGCGGGTCAGGCAGCACTACGGCCCCGGCCGCAGGGTGCCGAGCGCCTGGTATCTCGGCCGGCTTTGGGACGAACTGGAACCATGGCAGCACCCGGGTGCCCGGATTGCCACCCGGTTGACGGAACGTGTCGCCGAGGAGGCACACGACGGGATCTCGACCGCGGTGATCCTCGCCGCCGCGATGGCGTTCCGCTGCCGGGAGTTGGTCGAGCAGGGCGTGCTCGGCCCGGTGCCACTGGCCCGGGACCTGGTACGACAGGTGGACGCGGCCCGGGAGTCGCTGCGCGCCTCGGCCATGCGGATGGAGTCGTACAGCCAGGTCGTGGCACTCGTGAAAACGGCAACCGATCGAGAGGTCGGAGTCGCCGTGGCCCGCGCATTCGGTCGACTCGGGCCGGGCGGAACGGTGACCGCCGGCATCGGGTCGGGCGACAAGTGGCGGATCGTGTCCCGGGTCGGCGCCGTGGAGATCCAGGTGTGCTCGCCGGAGCCCATCCTCGCCGAGGCCCGGGTCGCCTCGGTCCGCAAGGGCATCGCGATCGCCACCGCCGCTCTCGAGCACGGCGTCCTGCCCGGCGGCGGAACCGCGTACCTGCGCCTGCGCAATCACCTGCCGGAGTCCGGAAGTCCGGTACATGGCGCGCTGGCCCTGGCCCTGGAATCCCCCTTCGGGTGCCTGACGCTCGCCCACGGCCACATACCGAGCCGGGACGAAATCACCGAGCGGGTCCTGCTCGGCCATTCGTACGACTTCCTCCACCACACCTACGCACCGCCCCGGGGCGACGACCAACTCCTCGACTCCGCCCACGTCCTGGACGTGGCCCTCGCCCAAGCCACCGGTGCCGTGGTCAGCATGCTGCTTCCGCTGCCCGGCGGTTCCTGACCCGACGTCAAAAACGCCCGACGGTCGGCCATCCGGCCGACCGTCGGGCGTGATCCGGCAACACTGCTACACCAGCGCGTCGACCGTGTCGGCCTTGATGACGCCCGCCGCAACCGCCTCGCCCAGCCATTCCGGGAACTCCAGGAGGAGTTGGTCGTACAGCTCCGCGTCGGAGAGTGCGCGCGGGTCCCGGCCGGCGTGGAAGAAGCCCGCGTTGTCCACCACACGCTGCTCCGGCACGGTGATCTCGTCCAGCTTGCGCAGGAAGTCGAAGCCCTTGGACTCGGGGTCGCCGAAGCCGAGGAACTGCCAGAAGATCGGCAGTCCGGCCGCGTCGCACAGCGCCTTCGCGGCGGCCGGCTTGCTGGTCGGCGCGCCGTCGGTCTGGAAGATCACCAGCGCCGGGTCGGTACTGCCCGACGCGCGGTAGTGCTCGACCACCCGGGCGATCGCCCAGTGGTAGTTGGTCCGGCCCATGTGCCCGTAGGAGCCGTGCAGTTCCTCGATCCGGCCGGCCTGGTTGCCCGGCTCCAGGTCGGCCACGCCGTCGATGTCGGTGGAGAAGAACACCAGCGGCACGGTGGCCTCGCCGAGCTGCGCGGACAGCGCGAGCGTCTGGTCGGCCAGGTGCTGGACCGTGCCGTCCTTGTAGTAGGAGCGCATCGAGCCGGAACGGTCCAGGACCAGGTAGACCGCGACGCTGCGACCGGCGAGCCCGACCTTGGCCACCGCCGCGACCGCCGCCTCGGTACGACCCCCGGTCGTGGGCGCGGCCTCCTTCGCCCGGGCCGGCGGCACCACGGCGACGGCGGTCGGCGCGGGAGCGGCGGGCGCGGGAGTTGCCTCGGCGACCCCGAACGACTCGACATCGGCCGCGACATCGGCCACCGAAGCCGCAGCCGAGGCCGCAGCCGAGGCGGCAGCCGACTCCCGTTCCGACACCGACACCGAGTCCGAGTCCGCCGACGCCGACACCGGCTCCGCCGCCGGCACCTCGGCGGCGATCGCCGTGCCCTCGGGCGCGGTTCCCCCCTCCGCCGGCTCCGCCTCGACGGGCGTCGCGACTGCCTGCGCCGGTACGGGAATCGGCGTCGGCCCGGCCTCCGTCCCGGCGGACTCCGCCCGGGACTCCGGGATCACCACCGGCTCCCGAGCCGCCGCCTGTTCGGGCACGACGACCGGCTCCGGCCGCGCCTCGGGTTCGGGCCGCGTGGCCGGCTCGACCCGCGCGGCCGGCTCGACCGGGGCCGCCGGCTCCGCTTCGGCGACCGACTTCGGCATGCCGGCCGGGGACTCGGCCGGCACGGCGCGAAGTTCGGTCGGCTCGGAGGCCGCGTCCGTCGTCTCGGGTGTCTCCGCCGCCTCGCGGGACGCCCGCGAACGAAAGACGTTGCGCAGCAGACTCCTCAAACCCATCGGCGAATCCTTACCTGTGTGAGGGACGCCGTCCCGATCATCAGGACGGTTACGTAAGGCTAGTCATGGGCCCGGTCGACCTGTGGGCGACCCGCGCGTACGACACCCCGACGACCCCTCGAACAGCCGAAGGGATCCCCCACATTCCCGGCACCGGTCCGTCATACCCCCGCGAGCAGGACGAACGCCGCCTCGACGGCCGTGCACGCGGCCGACACGTCGTCGTCGGTGAGTGCCGCGGAGACGAACCAGCAGGCCGAACCGACCGCGTTGACGTGGACTCCGCGCTCCAACAACGCGTGCCGGAACAGCGCGTAGCGCGCGTCGTCGCTCGTGGCCAGGTCCCGATAGTTGCGCGTCGGCACACCGTCGGCCGAGAAGACCACCTGGAACATCGCCCCGACCCCCTGGACCACGCACGGGATTCCGTGGTCCTTCGCGGCCCGGCGGATCGCCTCCATCACTCGCTTGCCCGCCGTATCGATGCGGTCGAGCACGGCCGGGTCGCCGAGTTCGCGCAGGGTGACCAGCGCGCCGGCCGCGCACAGCGGCGAACCGTTGTACGTGCCACCGTGCTTGATCCGGTTCGCGCCGACCTCGCGCATGATGTCCCGGCGTCCGACGAACGCCGCGATCGGCAGGCCGCCGCCCAACGCCTTGGCGTAGACGGCGAGGTCGGGCACCACGCCGAACAACCCCTGGGCACCGCCCGGTCCGGTGCGGAAGCCGGTGCACACCTCGTCGAAGATCAGCACGATCCCACGCCGGGTGCACTCCTCGCGCAGTGTCTCCAGGTATCCGGGCAGCGGCATCGTGCACGCGTTGTTCGCCACGATCGGCTCGCAGATCACCGCGGCGATCAGGCCCCGATGCGCGTCCAGCACCTCGCGCAGCACGGCTGCGTCGTTCCACGGGCAGACCACCACGTCGCCGAGCACGCTCGCCGGGATGCCCGGGGAGTGTGGATGCGGGTGCGGGCGCGCGTAGGGGCCGGCCTCGGCGGCGGTGGGCCGGTTGGAGACCGCGAGGGTGTCCGCCCAGCCGTGGTAGTGCCCCTCGAACTTGAGCACCAGATCCCGTCCGGTGAAGCCGCGCGCGGCTCGGATCGCGCCCTGGATCGCCTCGGATCCGGAGTTGGCGAACCGGACCAGGTCGGCGCACGGGATCATCGACCGCATGGTTTCCGCCAGTTCGATCTCGGTCACCGTGCCCGCGCCGAACATGGTGCCGGTGGCCAGTACGTCGGTCACCGCCGCGGCGATCGCCGGATTGGCGTGCCCGATCACCGCGCAGCCGTACGAGATCAGGTAGTCGACATATTCGTTCCCGTCCACGTCCCAGATGTGCGCACCCGCGCCGCGCGCGATATAGAGCGGATAGGGATAGGGGCCGGTACTCGTGGCGCGTGCGGAGGAAGCCGTTCCGCCCGCCAGGGAACGTCGGGCCCGGTCGAAAAGGACCCGGCTGGTTTCGGTCGACTCGGCCGAGATCACGGAATACGCCACCTTCACTCTTGACACCCACCAGGGACACTACGCAGGGTTTCTCTCCATACCGCCACCGTGAAATCAGCCGGGACGGTTCGAACCGTCCGCACCGAATTCCGAGGGGTCACCCATGATCGAGAAGATCGCCGTGGTCACCGGCGCCGGCAGCGGCGTCGGCCGCGCGTGCGCCCTCGCCCTGATCGACCGGGGCTGGTCGGTCGCCCTGGTCGGTCGGCGCAAGGTCAACCTGGAGGAGACCGCGGCGCTGGCCGGGATCCGTTCCGGGTTCGCCCTGCCGGTCCCCACCGACATCACCGACGCGGACGCGGTGGACCGGCTGTTCGCCGCCGTCGTGGACCGGTTCGGCCGGGTCGACCTGCTCTTCAACAACGCCGCCGACACGATGCCGTACGTGCCCACCGAGGATGTCGAACTCCACGACTGGCACCGCGTGCTCGACTCGATCGCCACCGGCACCTTCCTGTGCTCGCGGGCCGCGTTCCGGATCATGCGGGAGCAACGCCCGCGCGGCGGCCGGATCATCAACAACGGCGCCCCCTCGGCGCACGTGCCGCGCCCGGACTCGATCGCCTTCACCGCCGCCAAGCACGCCGTCGCCGGGCTGACCAGGTCGCTCGCGCTGGACGGTCGGCCGCACGACATCGCCTGCGGGCAGATCGACATCGGCAACGTCACCCCGGTCGACCGCCCGCAGCCGGCCGTCCGGCAGGCCGACGGTTCGTTGCGGGTCGAGCCGACCATGGACGTCGGACACGTCGCGGACATGGTCGTCGCGATGGCCGCGCTGCCGCTGGGGGTCAACGTGCAGTCGGTGACGGTGATCCCGAGCGCGATGCCGTACATCGGGCGCGGCTGACCCGGATTCGGGCTCCGCGCCGCCCAGATACGCCTGGACGCGGGTGCCTCCGACGAGCCGGCCGTACAGTTCCCAGGCGAGCATGCGATGCAGTCCGTCCAGGTGCACGAGCCCGTCCCGTACGGCCAGACCTGCGTAGTCGATCGTCTCGACCGCGTGGGTGGACAGGTACAGCGGGGTCATCGGCGTGTCCAGGTGCCAGGCGAGCTTGTCCGCGCAGACCGGGTTGGTCCGCGCGTACCGCTCGCGCGTGGCGCGCAACCGGCGGACGGCCGCCGCGACGGTGAGCCCGCTCGGCGGCACCAGCTCGAACTCGCCGCCCTCGCCCAGGTGCCAGGGCAGGATGATGTCGAGCAGCGCGGCCCGGTCCAGCTCGATGCGCAACCAGTCGCCGGGCAACGCGTCGGCCAGGCGCAGCAGTTCCTCGCCCTCGGCGTTGCTGTTCTCCGGGAACTCGCGATCGGTGGGGTGGTCGTGCCGGAAGCGGTCGAAGACCACCTCGAAGGGCACGATTTCGAGAACCTTCAAGTATCGGATCCATTCGGTGACGGCCCCGGGCCGGCCATGCTCGATCGGGGTCGCGGGCTCAGGCCGGGTAGGGGGTGAAGTGGCGGTCCGCGAAGAGTTCGGGGCGGTGTCCGTGCTCGCCGCGGTCCAGGCCCAGTTCCCGGGCCCGACCGAGCACGTGTCGCCAGTACGGCTTCACCGGCGGCCAGCGGGTGCCGCACTGGCCGTACGAGCCGTCCACCATGTAGCGCGGCCGACCGCCGGCGCCCGGGCCGGGGCGGCGGGCGTGGAACAGGGCCGAGTGCAGGACCACGGTCGAGCCGGGCGGCAGGTCGTCGATCAGCACCTCGCCGGGCAGTTCGGCGGTGCCCAGGTGGGCCCACGCGTCCTTGTCGGCGACCTCGCGGTGCGAGCCGGGGAGTACGGCCAGGCCACCGACGGAGGCGTCCAGGCCGCCGAGGTAGTGCAGCGTGTGGATCATCGTGTGGGTGCGGTCGCGCTGCGGGCGTTGCTCGTAGTCGTGATGCCAGGCCTTGCCCTCGGCGCCCGCGGGGCGGCGGTCGCTGTGCAGGTGGTGGAACACGAAGTCGGTGCCCATCAGTTCGCCGACCAGGTCCAACAGCGGCGGGTGGGCGACCAGTTCGCCGTGCGCGGGCAGTTCTATCTCGACCACCGGCGGCGGCGCCGGCTGCCCGGGATTCAGGCTCGCCGCGATCGACCGCGCACGCAGCCCGGAATCCACCCACCGATCCACCTCGCCTTCCAGGCGGGTCACCAAATCCCTGGGCAGAAAGCCCGGCAACAGCAGATACCCGTGCTCGGCGAATCCGTCGATTCGACGTGTGTCAACGGACCGGACCGGCATTTCCCGCATACGAAGATTCCCCCCATGTCACTCGTGCGCGGCGCGTCGGCCCACCCGGAAAAGCGGAATACCGCCTCGCATTTACCGGGTGACAGGTACATGGCCGACAGAAAAACGGAGCGTGATCGAACCGATACGAGCAATATCCATCGGCACGCACATCCATGCACACACACGGCAGATTGGCCGGATCATTTCCCCGGGCGACCGGGATCGACGCCGACCGGGCCGCGGGGCGGAGGCGGGTGGAGGGTGCGCGGCGCGGGTGCGGGGGTGGGCGCGCGTGGCGGGGTGCGGGGGTGGAGGTGCGTGGCGGGCGCCGCGTGTTGCGGGGTCCGGGGGTGGGGCTGCGTGGCGGGGCCGCGCGATGGGGGTGCGGGGTGGGGCCGCGTGGCGGAAGCCGCGCGACAGAGGGCGTGGCGGAGGCCGCGTGTTGGGGGCGGGTGGCGTGGGTGCGGGGGTGGAGGTGCGTGGCGGGGCCGCGCGATGGGGTCCGTGGTGGGGCCGCGTGGCGGAAGCCGCACGACGGAGGGCGTAGCGGAGGCCACGTGTTGAAGGGCGGGTGGCGTGGGTGCCTGGCGGGCCTCGCCCGGTGAGGCGCCTGGCGGAGGCCGCCCAATGCGGGCCTCGCGATAGCGGGCGCGCGATGGGGGTGCGGGGTGGCGGGCGGGGTGCCGGAGGCGGGCGTTGGTGGGTGCTTGGTGGGGCTGCGCCATTGTGGCGCCATGTTGTGCCGTCGTGGCGAGGGGGGTCCGGAGTCGCCTGTGGTCGGTGGTGTGGTGGGCTGCGGACGAGTGCCGTCGGGCGATCGAACATCACGCGTTTCACCTGGACAAAGGGGTCGCGCGGGAATGTCGGGTCGAGCAGGCGCCGTGCGGCGCAATCACTGTGCCATGATGGATTCATGGAACTACGGGAGCACGTCGAGGCGCTGCGCGAGGAGCTGATCACCGCCTCTGCGGCAGGAGATGCCGAGACCCGCGCGGTTGCCGAGCGACTCGTCGCTCCGCTGGAGTCGGCCGTACGGCTCACGTTGCTCAAGGTTCTGTCGGCCGCGGCCGACGAGATCACTCGGGACCTGGCCCCCGGCTCGGTGGACCTGCGCCTGCGCGGGATGGACCCGAGTTTTGTGGTGACTCCGCCCCCGAGCGAGGACAACTCCGCCGGGGACACCGCGGATGAGACCGGTGACGCGGCAAGCGACTGGTCGACCGGAGCGCTCGGTGGTGCCACGAGCGGCGCCACGGCTCGCATCAACTTCCGGCCGCCGCAGGCGATGAAGGAAGAGATCGAGGAGGCCGCGTCCCGGCAGGGCATCTCGGTCAACGCGTGGATGGTCCGAGCCGCCGCGGCGGCGTTGACCAACAGCAGGCGAACTTCGCGTGGCAAGCAGCAGTTCAACGGCTGGGTGCGATAGCCGACCGAGGCCCCACCCCCGCCCGGTGTCCGGCCCTGCGGGCCGGAACACGGCACCTCAGCTGCGGTGGATCGTGATGTCTCCGTAGGACGTCCGCGCCCGCACCTCGATCGATTCCTCGAACGACATCGGCTTGTCGGGCGAGTCGTCGGCAGGTTCCAGCATGTTGTGCACCCGCCCGTGTCCGGTGGTCAGATCCAGCTTCGCCGGGCGGTCCGCGCCGATACCGATCTCCAGGTCACCGGTCGCGGTCCGAAGCACGACCGTGCCACGGGTCACCTCTCCGATCCGGATGCTGCCGTTGGCGGTCTTGGCGTCGGTACTGAGACCCAGCGCGTGGTCGAGGGAGATGTCGCCGTTGGAGGCGCGGGCGTGCACATCGCCGGTGACCTTGCCGATTTCGATGTTGCCGTTGGAGTTCTTGACCTTGACCGCGCCGTCGATCTCGCCGACCCGGATCCGCCCGGTGCCGGTGCTGACCTCGGCGTCGCCGTCGACCCGGCCCACGGTGATGTGGCCCGACGTGCGCAGGCGCAACGGACCGACGTGGGCGAGATGGACGTTCGCGGTGGTGGTCTTGAACGTGCACTCCCCGAGGCGGCCGGAACAGCGCAGGTCCCCCATTGCCGCTTCACCTTTCACGTGCGAGCCGACGGGCAGCACGATCGACACGTCCACCGAACGAGTCCGCCGGGAGAAGAGCATTTCCGGTACCGGCGGCTTCGGCGCCTTGACCACCAGTACGCCGTCGGCGTACTCGACGCTCGTCTGCTCGAACGCCTTCACGTCCGAGGCGTTGGTCTCGTCGGACGGCCGTACCTCGACGACGGTGTCGGTCCGGTCCTCGGCGGTGATCCGCACGTCGCCGACATGGATGTCGAGCGTGACGTGGATCGGCTCGGGTGTATCGAAAACAGGCATGGCTGTCCCTTCGCATCATTTCCGACGGACGTCCCCTCATGGCGGGGTGGGTGAGGCGACGGTCCGGTTCGTTCAACGTACCCGGGCGGTGGGGTGCCGCCGGGTTCGTCTGCCGTGCCGATCGGCGGCGCCGCGAGCGCGGTCGTGCCGCATCGCGGCGGGGAGCACCCGGTCCGACCACGTGTGCACCGAACGCCGTTCGTGGCGAAGTTCGACGGCGCCCGGGGCGGGGTCGCGGTCGATCTCGTCCGCGGCGGCATCCGCGCCGTCGGTCCGAGCGGGTGCGGCGAACTCGCGCCCGGGTCTGTCCACGAAGGGACTTACATCCATGGCGCCATTATGGCGCAACCCATTGCGCCATCACAAGCTGCGGCAATCCGGCCGGTGCCACCGGAGCCCCGCGGCCGACCAAGCATGTCACCAAGTCCGGAACGCCACGCAAACGTCGGCGCGGCGGCGAAGTGGCGAAGCGGTCGGCGGGGTCACGACCTGGTTCACCCAGCGAGTTCACCCAGCGAGGCAACCTATTGGTTGGCTCGGTGGCGATGGAGGTATCGCCGCGCTGCGAGCGATCGGAGCCGAGCGTCCTCAGGCGCCCCCTGCGGTGCGGTGACCCAGTACGTTCCGCAGGTCCGCCAGCAGTGCCTGCTCCTCGGCGCTGAGGTAGAAGTGCCCACCGGGCAACACCAGGAGCCGGAAGGCGTCGTTCGTCGTGTCCGCCCAGCCGTGCATCTGTTCCGGGGTCACCTCGGAATCGTGGTCACCGGTGTAGCCGTACACCGGGCAGTCGAGCGGAGGCCGGTGGCCGCCGGAATAGTCGTCCACCAACCGGTAGTCCGCGCGGACCGCGGGAAGCACGACCTCCCGCAGGCCGGGGTCCGCGAAGACCGGCGCACGGGTCTCGTCGAAGCGCACGACGTCCGCGATGATCTCCTCGTCCGTGCCGAAGTGTTTGCGCAGGCCCTCCAGCGCATGCGGCGGACGTCGGCCGGACACGCACAACGCGGCCGGCGGGCACCCCCGCTTCTGGAAGCGCAGCGCCACCTCGTGCGCCACCGAAGCGCCCATGCTGTGCCCGAACAGCACCACCCGATGCCGTGCCAAGTCGGCGAACGCGTCGGCGATGTCGTCCGCGAGGGCTTCCAGGCCGGACGGGAACGGATCGCCGAACCGGTCCTCCCGGCCCGGGTAGCGAACGGCGAGCACACCGACGTCCGAAGGCAGTCCCATCGGCCAGGTGCGGTACGCGCTCGCCGAGCCGCCGGCATGCGGGAAGCAGATCAGCTTCGTCGCACACCGGTCGTCGTCGCGGAAGCGGCGCACCCACTGCTCTTCCATCGGACTCGCCATTCGAGAATCCCCTTTCCGCACACCGGCGGCATGTTGCGAACGGACGGCGCTCAGAGGGCCCGGCCGTCCTGTGTCCTCCTGCGCAGAGCCGGCCTGCTCGACTGGGTGAGGTTCCCCGACATGTCGGACAAGCCGATGATGGTGCGCGCCGCGAACAGGGTGCGGATGGACACCTCGAGCTTCAATTCCGCCCGGATCAGGCCGACCAGCCGGATCGCCCGCAGCGAGTTCCCACCGAGGTCGAAGAAGTCCTCGTCGATGCCCACCACCCGGTCGAGTTCGAGTACGTCGGCGAATGCTTCGGCAAGTACACGCTCGGTGCGGTCGCGTGGTGCCCGGTAGGTCCCGCCGTCGAACTCGGGTGCCGGCAGCGACGCCCGGTCCACCCGTCCGCCGACGGTCAGCGGCAGCCGCTCCAGCACCACGAACATCGACGGCACCAGGAACTCCGGCAGCCGTGCCGCGGCGAACCGGCGCAGTTCCTCGGCCGAGAGGTCGGTCCCGGAATCGCCGCCGGCCGCCGGGACCACGTAGGCCACCAGCCGCTGCCGGCCGGCGTCGTCGGTCCCGACCACGACCACCGCGTGGGCCGATCCGGGGTGTTCGGACAGGACTTCCTCGACCTCGGCGGCCTCGATCCGCACGCCGCGTATCTCGAACCGGGTGTCGGTACGGCCCACATACTCGAGCCCGCCGTCGCCGGCCCACCGCACCCGGTCCCCGGTCCGGTGCATGAGCCCGCCGGGCGGGCCGAAGGGGCAGGCCACGAACCGCTCGGCGGTCGGCCCGGGGCGCCCGACGTAGCCGCGCGCGACACCGGGCCCGGCCACGTACAACTCCCCGGCCACGCCGACGGGGACCGGCGCCAGTCCCGGCCCGAGCACGTACAGGGCGGTGTGGTCCATCGGGTCGCCGAGCGCGCCCGCGGGGTACGCCGGTTCGTCCGCCGTCAGGCGCCGGCCGGCGGCGAACCCGGTCGTCTCCGTCGGGCCGTGGCCGGTGACGATCGTCAACTCGGGGCAGGCCTCGCGAACCCGGCGCAGCGCGGCCGTGGACACCCGGTCACCGCCCGTCCACACCTCGCGCAACCCGGCCAGGCTCTCCGGGTGTTCCGCCGCGATCGCGGAGAACCGGCCCGCGGACAACCACACCGCGGACACCTCGTTCGTCGCCCGCGCGTCGGCGAGCGCGTCGACGGCCGAACTCCCGGGCGGAGCCACCACCACCCGGCCACCGTTCAGCAGCGGCGCCCACACCTCGAGGGCGAACGCATCGAACGTGTACGGCGAGTGCCACAACACCGGGCCGCGACCGCCGTCCTGCCAGTGGCGGTCCAGGACGAGCCGCTCCAGGTTCCGGTGTGTCACCGCGACCCCCGCGGCCGTACCGGCCGATCCGGAACCGTACAACACGGCCAACAGGCCGTCCGGCCGCACCGGGACCGCGACGTCCGTCGCACCGTCGCCGGCCGCGTCGGCGGGGTCCGACCCGAGGTTGTCGAACCGGATCGTCGGCACGTCCGGATCGGCGGAGAGCCCCTCGGCCGTCGCGGCATCGGTGAGCAGCGCGCACACCGAGGCGTCGCCGGCCACCGAGGTCATCCGCCCCGCCGGGAGCGTCGGGTCGACCGGCAGATACGCGCCGCCCGCCTTCACCACGCCCAGCAGGGCGACGACCAGGTCCACCGATCGGGGCAGCGCCACCGCCACCACCGCCTCGGGGCCGACCCGTCGCCGGCGCAAGGCCTCGGCGACCCGGGTCGAGCGCTCGTCCAGTTCCCGGTACGAGAGCGCCGAGTCCCCAGACACCACCGCGACGGCGTCGGGAGCCGCCGCCACCCGGCGGGCGAACAACTCCGGAACCGTCGACCCCGGCAGCGGCGCCTCCGTGTCGTTCGGCGCGGCGAGCACCCGGTCCCGCTCGACACCGCCCAGCACGTCCAGCGCACCGACCGGCAGGTGCGGATCGGCGGTCACGGCCTGGATGTAGGCGATCAGCTCCGCGCCGATGAGGCGCAACTCCGCGCCGGAGTACAGGCCCGCGGGGGCGTCGAGCCGGACATACAGGTCGCTGTCGGCGCTCCCGTCGGTGTAGACGCCGATCGACAGTTCGTCGAAGGCCCCGGTGGTCCCGCCGAGGTAGCTCGCCGGGCTGTCGGCGAAGTGGAGTTGCTCCGCGAACTCGACGACGTTCATCACCGCACCGAAGCTGCCGCGACCGCTCAGCACGGTTCCGCTCGCACGTTGGATGTCCGAGTAGTGGCAGGTGGTCCGACCGAAGATCTCGTACGTCTCGTCCACCACCGCGTCGGCGACCTCGGTGAAGGTCGCGCCGAGCGGAACCTTCACCCGCACCGGCACCACGTTCACCGCCAGGCCGGGCGTGTGGCTCGCCGCCCCGACCCGGTTGGCCACGGCCAGCGAGAGCAGGAACTCCGGGCGATCGCAGCGGTGTCGGAAGTACACCGCCGCGGCGGCGGTCAGCATCGACGACATCCACACGCCCATGGACTTCGCGGTCTCGGTCCAGGTGTCCGCGTCGGCGCGCGGGACGGTCAGCGTTCGGCTCACCATGCCGATGGAGTCGGCCAGTTGCCCCCAGCGGTCGACGCTGCTCAGCGGTTCGGCGAGCGCGGACCGGGTCGCGTCGGACATGGCGACGCGCGGCACCTGTGCGGGTGCCGGGGCATCGGCCAGGTAGTCGCGCCAGAACTCGGTGTCCTCGGTGAACTTCTCGGCGGCGCCGTACTCCGCCGCCTCGGTCGCGAACGACTCGGCATCCCACGGGTGTGCCAACTCCGGTACGTCCCCGCCCCGCACCAGCGCGGTGTACACCTCGGCGAGGCGACGCGAGAGCAGGCCGCCGGCGCCGTACCCGTCCGAGACGAGGTGGTGGTAGGCGATCACCACGAGCGAGCGGGCCGCCCCGAGTTTGACCACGCCCAGCCGGATCAGCAGTTCGCGCTCCAGGTCGAACGGCTGCTTCAGCAGGTCGGCCAGCGCTTCGCGGGCCGCCTGCTCGGGATCGGCCGCGGTGCCGAAATCCAGGAAGAACGGCTGCCAGTCCTCCGGTTCGCGGGGCACCAGGCGCAGTCCGCCACCGTCGTCGACAAAATTGACGCGCAGCACTTCCGCCTCGCCCAGCACGTGCCGAAATGCGGATTCCAGGACCGCCGCGTCCAGTTCACCGGCCACGTCCCACATGCTCAGCGCATGGTTCAGTGTGTCGGGATTCATTTTCTGCGCCAGCCACAATCCTTTATGCGCCGACGACGCACCGAACGAACGCACAGGGATCATCCCCTCAGCAAACAGGCCCGGGGACCTGAGGAATTCGCGGACCACCTCCACCCTCACGGAAGTGGATCAGCCGGTCAAGACAACGGGGTGCCGGGACAGGCCGGCCGCGGTCGAACGGGCGGTGTCCCGCCGACGGGACGCTCCCGCGGGGCGAAATGGGGCCCGGAGCCCGGTGCGTTCACCGCGGACCGAGGTCGGCCATCGAGGACACGATGTGGCCGGCGATCAGTCTCGGAGTCGGGTGCCGCAGCGCCACGTTCGCCCTCAGTTTGAGGCCGGTCGTCGCGGCCAGGCGCTTGCTCAGTTCCACCGACAGCAGCGAGTCGAAGCCGATGTTGCGGAACTCCTGGTCGGGGTCGATGGTTTCACCGGAGGCGTGGCCGAGCACGACGGCGACCTTGGCCAGCACGTGGTCCAGGACCAGCGCCTGCGCGTCACCGGCGGAGAGGCCGGCGAGCCGGTCCGGCAGGAGGTCCGAGGGGTCGTCGTCGACGAGCGGGTCTGTGGCGGGCGCCTCGGTCGTCACCGCCACGGGTGCGGAGTTCAGCCAGTAGCGCTGCCGCTGGAACGCGTACGTCGGCAGCTCCACCCGCCGGCGCGCGCCGAACAGGGCACTCCAGTCCACCGCCCCGCCGCGCACCGACAATTGGGCCAACGAGCCGACCACGGAGGCCACTTCGCCCCGATCCCGGCGGGACGACGACAGAACCAGCGCGTCGTCCAGGTCCTCGACCATCTCCTGCACCGGGACGGTCAGCACGGGGTGCGGGCTCATCTCGATGAACGTCCGGAAGCCGTCGTCGACCAACCGCCGGACGGCGGATTCGAAGAGCACCTTTTCCCGCAGATTCGTGTACCAGTATTCGCCGTTCAGCCGCGCGGTATCGATTTTTTCGCCGTGCAGGGTCGAATAGAAGGGCAGTGTCGACGTTTTCGGGCGCACCTCGGACAATGCGCCGATCACCTGGTCGCGGACCCGGGTCACCTGGGGTGAATGCGAGGCGTAGTCGACGGATATGCGCCGGGCCTGAACACCTTCGGCGGTCATCTTCTCGACGAATTCGTCCAGTGCGTCCGGTTCCCCGGAAACCACCACCGAGCGGGGTCCGTTGACCACGGCGACGCTCACCCGGTCGTGCCACGGAGTCAGCCGTGCCGAGACGAGATCCGCGGACTCCACAACCGACGCCATCCCGCCGTGCCCGATCAGACCCACCAGGGCCTGGCTGCGCAGCGCGACGATCCGGGCGGCGTCGCGCAGCGACAACGCGCCGCACACGTAAGCGGCGGCGATCTCGCCCTGGCTGTGCCCCACCACCGCGGCCGGTGCCACGCCCCAGGACCGCCACAGCGCGGCCATGGACACCATCACCGAGAACAACGCCGGCTGCACCACGTCCACCCGGTCCAGGGTCGGTGCCCCGGCCGTACCGCGCACCACATCCAGCAGCGACCAGTCGACCCACTCGGCCAACGCGGCGGCGCATTCGTCCAGGGTCCGCGCGAAGACCGGGAAGGCGTCGTACAGTTGCCGGCCCATGCCGACCCACTGCGAGCCCTGTCCCGGGAACATGAAGACGACCCCGCCGAGGTCCCCGGCGACACCGCGCAACACCGCGGCGGATTCCGCGCCGTCGCGCAACGACGCCAGGCCGCTCAGCAGTTCGTCCCGATCCCGGCCCAGCACCACCGCACGATGCTCGAACCGCGACCGGCTCGACACCAACGACCAGCCGACGTCGGCGACGTCGGCGCCCGACTCGGCCGCGGCGAACTCGCACAGCCGGCCCGCCTGCCGCTGCACGGCCGCGGCGCTCTTCCCGGACACCAGCCACGGCACCAGTCCGCCGACCACGCCCGAGTGCGGACCGCGCTCGTCCGGCCGTGCCGGCGGCGGCGGTTCCTCCTCCAGGATCACATGCGCGTTGGTGCCGCTGACCCCGAACGAGGACACCCCGGCCCGGCGCGGACCGTCCGCCCGGGTCCACTCGCGCCCCTCCACCAGGAGTTCGATCGCGCCGGTGGACCAGTCCACGTGCCGTGAGGGGGTATCCACGTGCAACGTCTTGGGCAGGAAGCCGTGGCGCATGGCCAGCACCATCTTGATCACCCCGGCGACGCCGGCGGCGGCCTGGGCGTGGCCGATGTTCGACTTCATCGACCCCAGCCACAGCGGTCGGTCCTCGACCCGGTCCGGCCCGTAGGTGGCCAGCAGGGCGCCCACCTCGATGGGGTCCCCCAATACGGTTCCGGTGCCGTGCGCCTCGACCGCGTCCACCTCGGCCGCCGTGACACCCGCGTTCGCCAGTGCCCGGCGGATCACCTTCTCCTGGGCGCGGCCGTTGGGGGCGGTCAGCCCGTTGCTGGCGCCGTCCTGGTTCACCGCGCTGCCGCGTACGACGGCCAGCACCGGGTGGCCGTTGCGGCGGGCGTCGGACAACCGCTCCAGGAGCAGCACCCCGACCCCCTCGGCCCAGCCGGTCCCGTCCGCGCCGTCCGCGAAGGACTTGCACCGGCCGTCGGCCGACAACCCGCGCTGTCGGGAGAACTCCACGAAGATCGCGGGCGTCGACATCACCGACGCCCCGCCCGCCAATGCGAGCGAGCACTCCCCCGACCGCAACGACTGCACCGCCAGGTGCAGGGCCACCAGCGAGGACGAACACGCCGTGTCCACGCTCACCGCCGCCCCGGTCAACCCCAGCTCGTAGGCCACCCGGCCGGACGCGACGCTCGGCGCGCTCCCGTGCATCAGGTAGCCCTCCAACTCGGGCCTGCCCCCCTCCAGGAAGCGCGAGCCGTACTCGGACGAGCTCACCCCGGTGAAGACCCCGACGTCGGTCCCGCGCACCTCGGCGGGCACGATGCCCGCCCGCTCGAAGACCTCCCACGAGGTCTGCAACAACAGGCGCTGCTGCGGATCGATCGCCAACGCCTCACGCGGACTGATACCGAAGAAGTCCGCGTCGAAGTCGGCCACGTCGGTCAGGAATCCCGCGTGCCGCACATACGAGGCGCCGACCGTGTCGGGATCCGGGTCGTACAGGTCCCGCCACCCTCGGTCCCCCGGGAACTCGCCCACCGCGTCCACGCCGCCGCGGACCATGTCCCACAGCCCCTCGGGCGAGGACACGCCTCCCGGGTAGCGGCACGCCATGGCCACCACGGCGATCGGCTCGACCCGGGCGGCCTTGAGGGCGTCGTTCTCCTGCCGGAGGCGGTCGCGCTCCTCCAACAGCGTGCGAAGCGCCCGCGCGACCCGATCCCCGCCATCCGCCGTGCCGTCCGCGGAGTTGTTCATGGTCACTTGCCCCTCTCATCCAGAGCCAGGTCGACGAGTGCTGCCAGGTCCAGGGCCGCCAGTTCCGCCGCGTCCGCGCCCGGCACCGGCTCGTCGGCGGCCGACCCGGACGGGTCGGCGCACGCGAGCACCGACTCCAGCAGGCCCGCGTCGCGCAACCTGTCGATCGACACGGTGCGCAATGCCTCGCGGATCTGCGCGTCCTCGCCCTCGCCCGCCGCCGATTCCGAGCGCGCCGCGGGACGCAGCAGGTCGAAGATGTGTCGACCCAGCTCGCGTGGTGTCGGGTAGCTGAAGACCAGCGTGGACGGCAGGCGCAGGGCGGTCGCGGACGCCAGCCGGTTGCACAGTTCGACCGAGGTCAGCGAGTCGAAGCCGAGGTGGGTGAACGCCTGGTCGGCGTCGACGACCGTGCCGGCCGGGTGTCCCAGCACGATCGCGACCTGGTCGCGGATCCAGTCCAGGACGACCGCCTCCGCCTCGCCCGCGGCCAGGCCGGCCAGCCGGGCGGGCAGGTCGAGCGGGCCGCCGTCCCCGGTCGTGGTCGTCCTCTTCCGCGATGGACGGCCGTTCTCGACCAGGTCGCGCAGGATGAGCGGCACCTCGTCGGCGGTGCGGTGTCGCAGCGCGGAGAGGTCCACCCGGGCCGGGATGAGGACCGGCTTGTCGATCGTGTACGCCGCGTCGAACAGGGCCAGTGCCTCGGCTGTCGGCATCTCGGCGACGCCCATCCGCCGGATCCGGGAGAGGTCGACCAGGTCCAGGTCCTCGGTCATCCCGCTGCGCTGCTCCCACCAGCCCCAGCACAGCGAGGTACCGACCAGGCCGGACGCCCGGCGCCGGGCCGCCAGGCCGTCCAGGAACCCGTTCGCCGCGGCGTAGTTGGCCTGCCCTCCGGTGCCGAGCGTGCCCGCGAGGGCGGAGAAGAGAATGAACGCCGTCAGGGTGTGTTCCCCGGTCAGCTCGTGCAGGTTGATCGCGCCGCCGACCTTGGCGCCCAGCACCCGGTCGAGGCTCTCCGCGGTCAGCGACTCGACCGTGCCGTCCGCGAGCACACCCGCCGCGTGCACGACCGCGGTCAGTGGATACTCCCGGGGCAGGTCCGCGAGCAGGTCCGCCACCGCGGCCCGGTCCGCGACATCGCACGCCACGACCCGAACGGCCGCGCCCGCCCCCTCCAGATCGTGCACCAGTTCGGCGGCTCCGTCGGCCGCCATACCCCGACGGCTCGCCAACACCAGGCTCCGCACCCCGTGTTCGGTGACCAGGTGCCGCGCCACCAGCGAACCCACGCCCCCGGTCCCGCCGGTGACCAGCACCGTCCCGCCGCCGAAGCCGTCGCCGAGGTCGAAGACCAGCTTGCCGATGTGCCGGCCCTGGCTCATCTCGCGGAACGTGGCCCGCGCGTCGCGGATGTGCCGGACCGAGATCGGGTTCGGGCGTACCCGCCCGTCGGCGAACAGCTCCATGACGGCCCGGAACATCTCGTTGATCAGGTCCAGGCCCGCCTCGTAGAGGTCGAAGGCCTGATAGTCGACCCCGGGATGATCGGCCGCCACCTGTCGGGGGTCGCGGATGTCCGTCTTCCCCATCTCGATGAAGCTCCCGCCCTCGGGGAGCAGCGTCAGCGAGGCGTCGACGAAGGTGTGCGCGAGCGAGTTCAGCACGACGTCCACGCCGCGACCGCCGGAGGCATCCAGGAACTTCGCCGCGAAGTCCAGATCCCGCGACGAGGCCAGGTGCTCGTCGTCCAGTCCCATGCCGCGCAGGGTGGGCCACTTGGTCGGGCTCGCGGTGCCGTAGATCTCGGCGCCGACGTGTTGCGCCAGTTGCACGGCGGCCATCCCGACGCCGCCCGCCGCGGCGTGGATGAGGATACGTTGCCCCTTCTCCAACTGCTTCAGGTGGAAGAGCGCGTAGTAGGCGGTGAGGTAGGCGCCCGGTACGGACGCCGCCTCGGCGTAGCTCCACCCGTCGGGGATGGGCCTGAGCAGGCGGTGATCCGCCACCGCCACCCGGCCGAAGGCGCCGGGGAAGATGCCCATCACCCGGTCGCCCGGCGCGAGTTCGGTCACGTCGTCCGCCACCGCCAGCACGGTGCCGGCGCCCTCGCCGCCGATCCCGGCATCGAGGGCGGTTCGCTCCACCAGTCCCAGGGCGATCGTGACATCGCGGAAGTTGAGCCCGGCGGCGTGCACGGAGATCCGCACCTGCCCACTGGTCAGCGGCTCCTCGACCTCGGGGCAGGGCACCCAGGTCAGGTTCTCCAGCGTCCCCTTGTTCGGGATGCCCAGCCGGTGGGCGCCGACGGCCGGCGGCTCGATCCGGTTGTTCGCGAGTGCGGTCGGCGTCATCCGGGGGACGAGGTACGCGCCGCCGCGCAGGGCCAGTTGGGCTTCGCCGAGGGCCAGCACATCCGGGAAGCGGGCCCACGAGGTGTCCGCGTCGTCGACGTCCACCAGCCGGAATCTGCCGGGATGCTCGGTCTGGGCGGAGCGGATCAGGCCCCATACGGACGCGCCGGGGAGGCTTTCCACGCGCTCCCCGCCGCCGGTGTCCAGGGCCAGGCGGGTGAGCACCACCAGCGTGGATTCGGCGAACCGCTCCTCGGCGAGGAAGCGCTGCACCCAATCCAACACGCGCGCGTCGGTACCGCCGACCTCGGCGAGCAGATCGGGGTCGGCAACGACGAGGTCGTCCAGGCACAGGACGAGGTGGCGGGGTACGTCGCCGGCAAGGACATCGGCCAGGGACGCGTGGAACACGGCGCTCTCGCCGCCCACTTCGGTGAGTCGAGCGGCCAGGCCGGGCTGCGCGCCGAGCACGGCCCACGGTCCGTGGTGGGTTTCCGGCTCGCTCGGCCGGACCGGTCGCCAGTCCAGTTCGAACAACGATTGTTCGGGCCCGCCGCGCGCCGACCGCAGTTGCTCGGCCTGGGCCGGTCGGAAGGTCAACGCCGCGACGTGCGCGATCTCGCGGCCGTGCTCGTCGGCGATCGCCACCGCCACGGCGTGCTCGCCGGCCGGGGAGATCCGCACCCGCACGGTCGGGCCGCACTCCGCGACGCGATCCACCCCGGACCACGAGAAGGGCATCCAGCCCCGGTCGCCGGCCACCTCGAGGACACCGCCGGCCACCACGGCGTGCAGCGCGGTGTCGATCAGCGCCGGATGCAGGGCGAACCCGCCGCCGGTCGAGCCCTCGGCTGCCGCCGGCAGGCCGGCCAGCGCGAAGAGGTCGGCACCGTGCCGCCACACTTCGCGCAGCCCGCGGAAGGTCGGACCGTAGACGAAGCCCGCGTCCGCGAAGGTGTCGTAGAGATCGTCGATGTCGAGCCGCCGCGCCCCGGCCGGTGGCCACGCGGCCGGTGCCGGCGCGTCCTCGGTCCGCCCGGCCGGCCGCCGTGTACTCGGGGCCAGACTCCCCGTCGCGTGCCGGGTCCAGCCGCCCACCGTGCGCTCGCCCACCGCCGGTTCCGCCGGGCCGGGGCGCGAGTACACATCCAGGGCGCGGTGTCCCGCCTCGTCCGCCGCGCCGACGACCACCCGCACCTGCACGTCGCCCGAGTCGGGCAGCACCAAGGGAACTTCCAGGGAGAGTTCCCCGATCGCGGCGCACCCGACGAAGTCGCCCACGGACAGGGCCAGATCGAGGTAAGCCGTGGCCGGCACCACGACCGCGCCGAACACGGCGTGATCGGCCAACCAGGCGTGGGTCCGCAGCGACCACAGGTCGGTGAACACCACCTCGTCGGTGCCGGGGTGCTCAAGGACGGCGCCCAGGAGCGGGTGTGCCGAAGCCGCGAGACCGGCGGAGGCCACGTCCGCCGACCCCGTCCCGGCCAGGAAGTCCAGCCAGTAGCGCTGCCGTTGGAACGCGTAGGTCGGCAGGTCCACCCGCCGGCGCGCCCCGAACAGGGCGCCCCAGTCCACCACGTCGCCCCGCACGTGCGCCTGGGCCAGTGCGCCGATCAGCGTCTCCACCGCCCCGCGACCCCGCCGGGACGAGGACAACACCACCGCGTCGGCCACCCCCTCGGCGGCGAAGGCCTCCTTGGTGATGCTCGCCAGGGTCGCGCCCGGCCCCACGTCGAGGAAGGTCTTCACCCCGGCCGTACGGGCGCACTGCACCGCGTCGAAGAACCGGACGGGTTCGCGGACATGGCTCACCCAGTGCGCGACGGACGTCAACTCCGAGAGCGTGGCCTCGCGGCCCAGCCTGGTCGAGACGACCGGGATCGACGGTCGGCCGGCCGGGAGTTCGCCGATCGAAGCCGCGAACTCGGCCAGGATCGGGTCCATCAGCGGGGAGTGGAACGCATGACCGACGTCGAGCAGCTTCGCCGACGTGCCGTCGGCGACGAGCCGGTCCCGGAGTTCGTGTACCTCGTCGCGGGCGCCGGAGACCACCACCGACTCCGGGCCGTTGATCGCGGCGATCCCCACGCGGTCGTAGCCGCCAAGCAGGGCGCGCACATCGGCTTCCGAGGCGCGTACCGCCAGCATCGCGCCGCGCTCGCCGACCGTCTGCATGGCCCGTCCGCGAGCGGCGACCAGTCTGGTCGCGGCGTCCGGGTCGAGGACTCCGGAGACATGGGCGGCGGCGATCTCGCCGATCGAGTGGCCGATCAGGTGGGTCGGCGGCCGGCCGTACCGGGTCAGCAGCCGGTACCGGGCGACCTGCAGGGCGAACAGCGCCGGCTGGGCGATGTCCGTTCGATCGGCTCGGCCCTCGGCGGGCTCGTCGGACAGCAGCAGGGGCTTCAGGGCGAAGGGAAGGTGCGCGTCGAAGTGGGCACAGGTCTCGTCGAGGCTGCGCGCGAAGACGGGGAAGGTGTCGTACAACTGCCGCGCCGCACCGGCCCACGGTGTCCCCTGCCCGGGGAACATGAAGGCCACGCCGCCCGGTTCCTCGGCGATTCCGCGCACCACCGCGGCGGACTCCGCGCCGTCGCGCAACGTCGCCAGACCGCTCAGCAACTCGTCCCGATCCCGGCCCAGCACCACCGCACGATGCTCGAACCGCGCCCGGCTCGACGCCAACGACCAGCCGACGTCGGCGACATCCAGGCCCGGATCGGCGGCGGCGAACTCGCGCAAGCTCGCCGCCTGCGCCCGCAGCGCCCCGGCCGACCGCGCCGACACCACCCACGGCACCAATCCCCCGGCAACGCCCGGCACCCGATCGGCGGCGTCGGGCGCCGGCTCCGGCTCGGGCGCCTCCTCCAGGATCAGGTGCGCGTTGGTGCCACTGGCGCCGAAGGCGGACACCCCGGCCCGCCGGGGCCGGCCCGGCGCAGCGGGCCACGCGCGGGCCTCGGTCAGCAACTCCACCGCCCCCGCCGACCAGTCCACGTGCGTCGACGGGCGGTCCACGTGCAACGTCTTGGGCAACACCCCGTTGCGCAGCGCCATGATCATCTTGATCATGCCGCCGACGCCCGCCGCCGCCTGGGTGTGGCCGATGTTCGACTTCAACGACCCGAGCCACAGCGGGTGGTCGGGGTCGCGGTCCTGCCCGTAGGTGGCAAGGAGCGCCTGCGCCTCGATCGGATCGCCGAGCGTGGTCCCGGTCCCGTGCGCCTCCACCACGTCCACCTCGCCCGCCGCCACCCGGGAGTTCGCCAACGCCGCCCGGATCACCCGCTGTTGGGCCGGTCCGTTCGGCGCGGTCAGCCCGTTGGAGGCGCCGTCCTGGTTGATCGCCGAGCCCCGGATCACCGCCAGGATCCGCCGCCCGTTGCGCCGGGCCGCCGACAACCGTTCCAGGACGAGCACGCCCGCGCCCTCGGCGAAGCCGGTGCCGTCCGCAGCGTCCGCGAACGCCTTGCAGCGCCCGTCCTCCGCCAGGCCGCGCTGCCGCGACATCTCCCGGAGCACCTGCGACGTCGCCATCACGGTGACGCCCCCGGCCAGGGCCAGCGCGCATTCGTCCTGCCGCAACGACTGCACCGCCTGATGCACGGCCACCAGCGACGACGAGCACGCGGTGTCGGTCGACACCGCCGGGCCCTCCAGACCCAGCGAGTACGCCACCCGACCCGAGGCCACGCTCAACAGCGAACCGGTCTGCGCGTAGCCCGAGATGGTCTCCGGGGTGAAGAAGTGGTTGCCGTACCCGAAGTAGGCGACACCGGCGAAGACGCCGGTGTCGCTGCCGCGCAGGGTGTGCGGATCGATACCGGCTCGTTCCAGGGACTCCCACGAGGTCTCCAGGAGCAACCGTTGTTGCGGGTCGGCGGCCAGCGCCTCGCGGGGGTTGATCCCGAAGAACTCGGCGTCGAAATCACCCGCGTCGTGCAGGAACCCACCGAAGCGCGAGTAGCAGGTGCCCGGCCGATCCGGATCCGGGTCGGACAGCGCCGCCAGGTCCCAGTAGCGGTCGTCCGGGAACTCGGACATCGCGTCCCCGCCCGCGCGCACCAGCTCCCACAACGCCTCCGGCGACGTCACCCCACCCGGGTAGCGGCAGGCGACACCCACGATCGCGATGGGCTCGGCGGCGGCCTCGGTCAGCTCCCGCAACCGCCGGCGGGTGTCGAGCAGCTCGATCGAGGTCCGCTTGAGGTAGTCCAGCACATCGGCGCTGTTGTCGTTCGTCATCGCTCTCCCCTAGCCGAGCTCTTTGTCCAGCAGCGAGAAAAGCTCGCCGGCTGAGGCCGAACTGATCCGGTCGACGATGCCGACCGGCGATCCATCGCTCACCATCGACCGGACTCGGCCCTGCAGTTCGCCCAGCAGCGCGGAAATCGAGGCCTTGTCCCGCGCCCCGAGCTCGAGGAACGTCTCCTCCAGCCGAGCGCCCAGTCCTTCGATCTCCTTGGCCAGGAGATCGGCCGCGGTTTCCGGGTCGGCACCGGCGTCGGGGTGGATACCGGCGTTCAGGAACCGGGCGAGGGCGGTCGGGTTCGGGTGGTCGAACGCGAGCGTCGCGGACAACTTCGAGCCGGTCACCGCCGCGAGCTTGTTCCGCAACTCCAGCGCCATCAGCGAATCGATGCCCAGATCGCGGAAAGCCACCGTGGGACCGACCTTCGTGGTGTCGGCGAGGCCGAGCACGATCGCGGTCTGCGCCCGCACGGCATCGAGGAGCAGCGCCTCGGCATCGGCCCGGGGCAACGACCGCACCCGCTGGGCGATCGTGCCGTCGCCGGCCTCCGAACCCGCGCTCGCCGGGCCGCCGGGTTCGGCGGGTGTCCCGAGCAGACGGCGCAGGAGCGGCGAACCCGGCCGGCCGGCCGGCGACGCGCCCGGCGCCCGCAGATCCAGCCGCGCGGGCACCAGTACCGGTTCGTCCCGCGAGATCGCCGCGTCGAACAGCGCGAGGCCCTCGGGCGAGGCCATCGGCCGCACACCCTGTCGTTGCAGGCGCACGATGTCCGCCGCGCCGAGGTCGGCGCCCATCTCGGTGCGCTCCGCCCAGTAGCCCCAGCACAACGAGACGGCGGTCGGCCCGGCGGCCCGGCGGGCTTCCGCGAGCCCGTTGAGGAACGCGTTGGCCGCCGCGTAGTTGGCCTGTCCCGCCGTGCCGAGCACACTCGCGATCGAGGAGAACAGGACGAACGCGGACAGGCCCAGGTGCCTGGTCAGCTCGTGCAGATGCCAGGCGCCGCGCACCTTCGGCGCCAGGACCGAGTCCAGGCGCTCCTCGGTCAACGCCTCGACGACCCCGTCGTCCAGGACACCCGCGCAGTGGATCACCGCGGTCAGCGGGTGCTCGTCCGGCACCGCGGCGATCAGCTCGGCGACCGCCTCGCGGCTGGTGACATCGCAGGCCACGATCTCGACCCGGGCCCCCGCCGCGGTCATCTCCGCGCGCAGTGCGGCCGCCGCCGGAGCCGCCGGCCCCCGCCTACTGGTCAACAACAACCGACGCACCCCGTGCCGGGCCACCAGATGCCGGGCCAACATCGCCCCCAGGCCGCTGGTACCGCCCGTGATCAGCACCGTCCCGGAGGCCGGCGCCGAACCGTCCGCCACCGCGCCGAACGGCTCGCGACCGGCGGACCGGCCGGGCACGCGGGCCAGTTGAGGGGTGGTCACCACGCCGCCCCGGATCTTGAACTGCGGTTCTCCGGTTTCGGCCGCCGCCGGGAGGCAGGCCCACGACGCGGGCCGGCCGTCGGTGTCCACGAGCGTGAACCGGCCCGGGTTCTCGGTCTGCGCGGTGCGTACGAATCCCCAGATCGCGGCCGCCGCGGGGTCGGTGTGCGGAACCTGGTCGTCGTGGATCGCCGCCCGCGTCACGATGACCAGGCGCGACTCGGCGAACCGGTCGTCGGCCAGCCAGCCCTGCGTCCAGCGCAGCACCCGGTGGAGGTTGCGCTCGGCCACGGCGGGGGTGTCGCCGACATCCGCGCCCGCCCGGTCGATGCCGGCGATGACGAGCGGGGGTATCGCCCGGCCGGCAGCTGCGAGTTGGTCGAGGTCGGCGAAGACCGCCTCGGTCGGTATGGGGGACGCGGTGAACTCCTCGGGCGCGCCCAGCACCGCGTACCGGCCCGCCGCCGGCCCGGATGGGACCGCGAGGGGAACCCAGTCCACCCGGAACAGCGAGTCCTGGTGGTCGAAGCTCAGCTCGGTCAACTTCTCCACGTCGGCGGGCCGCAGACTCAACGAATCGACGCCGCCGACGGGTGCTCCGTACCGGTCCGCGATGGCCACGGACAGCGTGTTCTCCCCGGCGGGTATGAGCCGGACGCGCAATCCGGTCGGCTCGGCGGCGGGCAGCCGGATCCCGGTCCAGCGCAGCGGCAGCCAGCCCTCGGGTCGGGAGTTGTCCACGATCCGCCCCAGGCCGATCGGCAACAACGCGGCGTTGAGCAACGCCGGATGGATCCGGAACCGGCCCCGATCCGTGCCGTCGGGCGCGGGCAACTCCAGCTCCGCGAACAGGGCTTCGTCGCGACGCCAGACCTGCTTCAGTCCGCGGAACAGCGGCCCGTGGCCGAACCCGAGGGCGGCCAACCTGGCGTACTCGTCCGCCACGGGCACGCCGACCGCGCCGGCGGGAGGCCACTCGAGGAGGTCGTCGTCGCGACGGGTGCCACCGGTGTCGGATCCGACCACGCCGACGGCGTTCCGCGCCCACTCGGGTTCGCCCGCACCCCGTGAGTACACGGTGACCACCCGCTTGCCGTCGACCACGACGCGGATCTCCCGATCGGCCGTCCGGGACAACACCAACGGGGATTCCAGGGTGAGTTCCTCGACGACGTCGCAGCCCACCTTGCCCGCCGCCCACATCGCCAGCTCCACGAACACCGTGGCCGGCACCAGTACGGCGCCGTGCACCACGTGGTCGGCGAGCCACGGGTGGCGCTGCACCGACAGCCGCCCGCTGCCCGCCACCGCACCGCGCTCCCCGTCGTCGGGCAGATCGATCACGGCGTCCAGGAGCGGGTGGTCCGAGGTGCTCTCGGTGCCGCCCTCGGTGGGTGTGTTCAGCCAGTAGCGCTGTCGCTGGAAGGCGTACGTGGGCAACTCGACCCACCGGTCGGGCCGATCGGGGAACACCGTCCGCCACGACACCGCGACGCCCGCCACGAAGGCCTCGGCCGCCGACCGGTACAAGCGCGCCGGCCCGCCGTCGCCCCGGCGCAACGAACCCACCACCACGCCGCCGATATCGGGGGTGGAGTCGAGCATGTCCTGGATGTTGATCGTGAGCAGCGGGTGCGGACTGGCCTCGACGAACGTGCCGTACCCCGCATCGAGGAGGCTCCGCATCGCGATTTCGAATTGCACCGGTTCCCGCATGTTGCGGAACCAGTAGGCCGCGTCCAGTTCCGTGGTGTCGAGCCGCCCACCGGTCACCGTCGAGTGGAACGCCACCGGCGAGGACCCCGGGGTGATCGGGCCCAGCAGGTCCCGAAGCGGGCCCTCGAACCGGTCCATCAGCGGCGAGTGTCCGGGCACACTCGCCGGGATCCAGCGCGCCCGAATGCCCTCGGCCTCGCAGACCGCGACCAGTTCCCGGACCGCCGAGGCCTCGCCCGCGACGGTCGTCGAGTACGGTCCGTTGATCGCGGCGACCGCGACCCGCGACTGCCACGGCTCCAGCAGTTCGCGTACCCGGGCCTGCGGTGCCACGATCCCGGCCATGCCGCCGTTCTGGGTGGTCGTGGCCAGCAGTCGGGAGCGCAGGGCCACGATCTTGGCCCCATCGGCCAGGGTCAGCGCGCCGGCGACGCAGGCCGCGGCGATCTCCCCCTGGGAGTGGCCGATCACCGCGTCCGGGGTCACCCCCAGCGAACCCCACACCCGCGCCAGCGACACCATCACCGCGAACAGCACCGGCTGGACGACCTCGATCCGCTCCAGGTCCGCCGACTCCGGCCCGCCGCATACGGTGTCGATCAACGACCAGGACACCCACGGCTCCAGCGCGGTCGCGCATTCGCGCAGCCGCTCGGCGAAGACCGGGCTCGACGCGTACAACTCCCGCCCCATGCCCACCCATTGCGACCCCTGACCGGGGAACACGAACACCGTCTTGCCGACCGGCTTCGCGATACCGGAAACCACCCCGGCGGGCGGCCTGGTCCCCTCGGCCACGGCGGTCAGGCCGGCGAGCAGCGCATCCCGGTCCGCGCCGATCACCACCTGGCGGTGCTCGAACACCGATCGGGTGGCCACCAGCGCATGCCCCACCCCCACGATCGGCAGCTCCGGATCGGCGGCCACGCCGTCCCGCAGTCGCCGGGCCTGCTCCCGCAGTGCCTCCGCCGACCGCGCCGACAACACCCACGGCACCGCCCCGGGGAGGCCGTCGGCGACCCGACCGCCGGCGGAGTCCGCCGCCGGGCCGGCCAGGACCTGCGCCGCCTCGGGGGCCTCGGGTGCCTCCTCGAGGATGAGGTGCGCGTTGGTGCCGCTGACTCCGAAGGACGACACGCCCGCGCGCCGGGGCCGCTCCGCCGCGCCGGGCCACTCGCGGGCCTCCGTCAGCAACTCCACCGCCCCCGTCGACCAGTCGACATGCGGGGTCGGGCGGTCCACGTGCAACGTCTTGGGCAACACCCCGTTGCGCAGCGCCATGATCATCTTGATCATCCCGCCGACACCCGCGGCGGCCTGTGTGTGGCCGATGTTCGACTTCAACGAGCCCAGCCACAGCGGGCGGCCGGGGTCCCGGTCCTGCCCGTAGGTGGCAAGCAGCGCCTCCGCCTCGATCGGGTCGCCCAGCTTCGTACCGGTGCCATGCGCCTCCACCGCGTCCACCTCGCCGAGCGACAGCCCGGCGTCGGCCACGGCGGCGCGGATGACCCGTCGTTGCGCCAGTTCGCTCGGCGCGGTCAACCCGTTGGACGCGCCGTCCTGGTTGATCGCCGAGCCCCGGATCACCGCCAGGATCCGCCGCCCGTTGCGGCGCGCGTCCGACAACCGTTCCAGGACCAGGACGCCCGCGCCCTCGCCCCAGCCGGTTCCGTCGGCCGTCTCCGCGAACGACTTGCACCGCCCGTCGGCCGACAACCCCCGCTGCCGGGCGACTTCCACGAACAACCCCGGACTCGGCAGCGCCGACACCCCACCGGCCAGTGCCAGCGCGCACTCCCCGGACCGCAGGGACCGCACCGCCTGGTGGACGGCGACCAGCGACGACGAGCACGCGGTGTCCACGGACACCGCGGGACCTTCCAGGCCCAGTACGTACGCCACCCGGCCCGAGGCCACGCTGGTGTACGTCCCCGCGATCGCGAAACCCTCCACCTCGCCGGCCGCCCCGCCGCCCATCCGCGGGCCGTAGTCGACCGCGTAGATCCCGGTGAACACCCCGGTCGTCGAACCGCGCAACCCGGTCGGGTCGATCCCGGCCCGTTCCAGCGCCTCCCACGAGGTCTCCAGCATCAACCGCTGCTGGGGATCCATCGCCAGCGCCTCGCGCGGACTGATCCCGAAGAACGGTGCGTCGAACTCCGCGAGATCGAGCAGGAATCCACCGGAGCGGGTGTACGTCTTCCCGTGCGCCTCGGGGTCCGGGTCGTAGAGCGCCTCGACGTCCCACCCACGATCCGACGGGAAGTCGCCCATCGTGTCCACGCCGCCGGACACCACGTCCCACAGTCCTTCGGGGGAGCCGACCCCACCCGGGAAACGACACCCCATGCCCACGACCGCGATCGGCTCGCGAGCGGACTCCTCCAGCTCGCGCACCCGCTCGCGCAGGGTCTGCGCATCGCCGACCGCGCGTCGCAGGTACGACCGGAGCTTGTCGACGTCCTCCACCAAGGCCTCCCCCAACTGTTGCTTGGACGAACGGTGTTGCTACACGTATCCGCGGTCGATCAAGGCGTACAAATCGTCGTCGCTGCGGCTCTCCGCAGTCGTCTCCTCGGCCGCTCCCGGGGCGTCCGGCAATTCCGGTTCCGGCTCCGGCTCCAGGAGGGAGAAGATGTGTCGAGCGAGCTTGCGCGGAGTGGGGTAGGTGAACGCGACGGTGGCCGAGAGCCGCACTCCGGCCGCCGCGGTGAGCCGATTGCGCAGCCGCACCGCCATCGAGGAGTCGAAGCCCAGGTCCTTGAAGGTCTCGGTCGACCTCGCCGCGAGCTCGGCGCCGGTGGGATCCGGGTCGCCCACGCCCAGCGTCGCGGCCGTTTCGGCACACACGAGATCGAGCACCGACGCTTCCGAATCCAGGCCCGCCGCACCGGTGTTCGGGCCCGGTCCACTCGCCCGCGCGCCGGACCCCGGGTCGGTGCCGGCGGTGTCCTCGGGTGCGGTCAGCCAGTAGCGCCGCCGTTGGAACGGATAGGTCGGCAGGTCGATCCGGCGCGGCCGGTACGCGGCGAACACCGCCGCCCAGTCCACCGGCACACCACGTACGTGCAGCTCGGCCAGCGACGCCAGGACCTTGCCCGCGCTCCCGTCGTCCCGGTGCAGGGTGCCCACCACCAGTGGCGAGACCGCCAGCGCGTCGGCGGTCTCGGCCATCGCCACCTCCAGCACCGGATGTGGGCTGACCTCCACGAACACCCCACCGCGATCCCGCATCAGGTGCTCGACGACCTCGCCGAAACGCACCGTCGAGCTCAGGTTGTCGTACCAGTACGAGCCGTCGAGTACGTGTGTCTCGAGCAGTCCTCCGGTGACCGTGGAGTGGAACTCCACGTCCGACTTCCGCGGCGCGAGACCCGAGGTGGCCGCGAGCAGCCGAGCCCGGATCCGTTCGACGTGGTGCGAGTGCGACGCGTAGTCCACTTTGATCCGGCGCACCCGGACACCGTCGTCGGCCGCCAGCGCGGCGAACCGGTCCAGCGCCTCGTCCTCCCCGGAGATCACCACCGACGTCGGCCCGTTGACCGCTGCCGTGGACAGCCGCCCGGACCACTGTCGCAACCGGTCCCGAACCCATTCGGGAGACGCGGACACCGCGCTCATCCCGCCCGAGCCGGCCAGCTCGACCAGGGCCCGGCTGCGCACGGCCACGACCCGGGCCGCATCCTCCAGCGAGAGCGCGCCCGACACGCACGCCGCGGCGATCTCGCCCTGCGAGTGGCCCACCACGGCGTCCGGGACCACGCCGAGGGATCGCCACACCCGCGCCAACGACACCATCACCGCGAACAACGCGGGCTGGACCACGTCCACCCGGTCCAGCGCCGCGGCCGACTCCGCACCGGTCAGCACATCCGACAGCGACCAGTCCACCCACGGCGCCAACGCCCGTGCGCAGTCGTCGATTCCGCGTGCGAAGACCGCCGACTCCGCGTACAGCTGCCGGCCCATGCCCACCCACTGCGAGCCCTGGCCGGGGAACACGAAGACGACCGGACCGGCCGAACCCGCGGCCACTCCGCGCAGCACCCGCGCCGAATTCCCACCCGCCGCCAGCACTTCCAGGCCGGCCCGCGACTGGGCGGGGTCGCCGCCCAGCACCACTGCCCGGTGCTCGAACAACGACCGGGTGGAAAGCAGCGAGTACCCCACGTCGGCCGCCGACGGCGCCGTGTCCGCGGCCACGAGATCGCGCAACCGCGCGGCCTGCTCGCGCAATGCCGGCTCCGACCGCGCCGACAACAGCCACGGCAGCACCTCGGACGTGGGGGCGGGGCCCGCATCGGCGGCCGGGGTGTCGGTGCGCACCTCGGGTGCCTGTTCGAGGATCACGTGCACGTTCGTGCCGCCCATGCCGAACGCCGACACGCCGGCCCGCCGCGGTCGGCCCGGCGCGCTCGGCCAGGGCCGGGCGGTCGTGAGCACCTCGAAGTCCGCCGCGAAGTCCGGGATGGCGGGGTTCGGTGACCGGAAGTTCAGACTCGGCACCAGCCGCGCGCGGTCCACGCAGAGCGCGGCCTTGACGAAGCCGACGATGCCCGCGGCCGGTTCCAGGTGCCCGACGTTCGTCTTGACCGAGCCGATCACCAGGGGGCGACTGCGGCCGGTTTCCCGGAACACCTCGCGCAGACCGGATATCTCGGCCGGATCGCCGAGTCGGGTGCCGGTGCCATGGGCCTCGACGTAGTCGACACCGTCGAACGCGACAGCCGCGCGTTCGAGAGCGGACAGTACGGTTGCCGCCTGCGCGGCGGGGCTGGGATCCGGCATCCGGGTGGCGGCGCCGGCGCTGCCGACGCTCCAGCCGCGCACCACCGCGTAGATGTGATCACCATCGTCGACGGCCAGATCGAGCCGCTTGAGCAGGACGAACGCCCCGCCCTCGCCGCGCACGAAGCCACTGGCCCGTGCGTCGAAGGTGAAGCAGCGGCCGTCGGGAGACAGCGCGCCCAGATTCGCCAGGCCGAGTCCGGCCTCCGGGTCGGCGATCAAGTGCACGCCGCCGACGATCGACATGTCGACCGCGCCGCCGCGGATCCGCTCGCAGGCCAGCGCCAACGACACGAGTGACGAGGATTGGCCCGAGTCCGCGCAGAAGCTCATCCCGCGGACGTCGAACAGGCCGGAGATCCGGTTCGCGATCAACGCGCCGCTCGAGCCGAGCGCGGCGTAGTGGTCGTCCCGGTCGCTGCCGGACAGCTTGCGCAGCAGCTCGTATCCGGAGGGCGCGGCGCCGACCACGACATCGATCTCGCGGCCGGCGAGCGCGGACGCCGGCACCCGGGCGTCCTCGACGGCCTCCCAGGCGAGTTCCAACCCCAGCCGCTGGACCGGGTCCATGGCGGTCGCCTCCGCCGCACCCGTGCCGAAGAACTCCGCGTCGAACCCGTCGATGGCGTCGAGGAACGAACCCGCGTTCACGGTGGCCGCGTCCGGGTGGGACGAGCGTTCGGTGTCGACCGCCCGTCGCTCGGGAAACGTGCCGACGGTCGACTCGCCATCCACCAACAGACGCCAGAACTCCCCCGGGTCGTGCACTCCGGGAAAGCGGCACGACATCCCGATGACGGCAATATCGGTGGCTGCGCCACTCATTCGAATCCCTTCCGGTTGCCTGGGCGCACGGCTCCTACCGGCCGCGCCGCTTTCACCGCCAAGAGGTCAACAGCTTCAGCAGCTCGTCCGGCGCGTTCATGAAGTCGTGGTGGCCGCCGTCGACGACCCGGATGTCGACCGAGTCCGCGTACTGCCGCCATCCCTCCAGCAGGTCGAGGCGCACGTCGGGGTCGTCCCGCCAGTGCAGGACGACGATGGGGCAGCGCACCGGAACCGGCTCGGTCCGCCGGTACGCGACCGCGGCGGCGTGGTCACGCAGCAGCACGGCCAGGCCCATGTCGACCATGTCCGGCCGTGGTTCGATCCCCCGGCCGCGGATGAACGACTGCACCTCCGCGCGCAGTTCGGCCTCGGTCATGGTGAGCATCCGGTCGGCCGCGGCGTCGTGCGGCGCGGGCTGGCCGGACACGAACAGGCACGCCGGTTCCGGCAGGCCCGCTTCGGCGAGCCGGAGCACGGTCTCGAACGCGGGCAGGGCACCCGCGCAGTGCCCGAAGAACGCGAACGGCCGGTCCAGTCGCGGCAGCAGGGGTTCGACCAGGGCGGCGGCGAGGTTCTCGTAGGTGCCGTAGTGCGGTTCCGCCAACCGGTTCTCCCGGCCGGGGAACTGCACCGGGCAGACCTCGACGTCGTCGATCGCGGCCGGCCAGGCGCTGAAGGCCGAGGCCCCGGACCCGGAGTAGGAGAAGCAGAAGATCCGGGCGGGGTACTCGCCGGACTGCGGCCGGACGAACCATGGCGACGTGGCGGTGGTGGAGCCGGAGGTCATGGCGTCTTTCGTTTCTGGGCAACGATGGGCAGGTGGGTCATCCCGGCGATGAAGAACGACCGCAGGTGTTGCGGTTCGCCGGCGAGCTCGATCGACGCGAACCGCTGGAGCAGTTCCTCGAAGAAGACGCGCAGGGTCAACCGGGCCAGCGGTCCCCCGATGCAGTAGTGCGGCCCGAACCCGAATGCGACATGGCGGTTCTCCCGCCGGGTGATGTCGAACCGGTGCGGATCGGTGAACTGGGACTCGTCGCGGTTGGCGGAGCCGATCCAGGCGACGACCGCGCCGCCGGCGGGGACCGTGCCCCCGCCGATCTCGGTGTCGGCCACCGCGTACCGCATGAAGTTGCACGCGGCCGAGGTCCAGCGCAGCCCCTCCTCGGCCAGGGACGGCACCAGCGAGGGGTCGGCCTGCGCCTTCTCGAACTGCTCGGGCCGCTCGATCAGCGCGAGTACCGTGCCGGAAACGGTGTGCGGCGTCGTCACGTTGGCGCCCAGCAGGATGCTGTAGCCGTCGAGGGCGATCTCCTCGTCGGTCAGCGGCGCGTCGCCCGCGCGGACGCTCATCAGGTGGTCGAGCAGGCTCCCGTCCTCGCCGCCGGCCGACCGGCGCTGTTTGACCCACTCGGTGACGTAGGTGACGAGTTCGTGGTGGGAGATGGCCAGCGTCGCGGCCTGGCTGCCGTGTTGGAAGTGCGGGTCCGAGGGGGCCGTCACCATCGCGGTCAGCTGTACCAGCTCGTCCCAGTCCCGCTCCGGGATCCCCAGGAGCGGACCCGCGACCATCATCGGGAGCCGGTGCGCCTTCTCGGCCAGGTCGAACGTGCCGCCGTCGAGCGCCGGTTCGAGGAAGCGCACGATCGACTGCCGGATCCGGTCCTCCCAGGGCGCCACCGCCCGCGCGGTCAGTTTGGCGCCGATCGCCCTGCGGACCTGGGTGTGCCGCGGCGGGTCGGTGGACGTCATCAGCTTGCCCGCCGCGACGTCGTCCTCCCCGAGGTGGGTGACCACCGTGCCGCGTTCCGAGGTGAACTCCCGGTGATCGCCGAGTACCCGGCAGACGTCGTCGTAGCGGGTCACCGACCAGAACTCGCGGCCGTCCGGGAGGAACTGGTGGTGCAGCGGCGCCTTCACCCGCATCACGTCCCAGATCGGGTGCGGATCGCCGGAGGTGTACAGGTCCAGGTCGAACAGGTCGACCCGGTCCAGGTCGACGTCGCCCCCGGCACCCGGCGTCAACCTCACGGCCGGGCCCTCCCCTGCTCGATCAGCTCGGCGACCCGGGCGGGGGTCTGCGCCAGGTAGAAGGCGCGCACGGACAGGTCGACGCCGTAGTCCCGGGACACCCGATCGATGATCTTGATCCCGATCAGCGAATTGCCACCGATCGCGAAGAAGTCGTCGTCCGCGCCGACCTCACGACCGTCGAGATATTCCCCCCACAGTGCCGAGATCTCGTTTATCAGGGACCCCGGTGTACTCGACGGCGCGGCTTGTCGCTCCGACACCTCGTCCCGTCCACCTCGCGGGTGGACCTGCGGCGACGATTCCATTGCCAGCCATTTCCTTCCTTCGTCCCGCCCGCGGGACAAATCCTGGTACCGATGGAAATCGTGCCGTCTCGGAAAGAGACGTCCGGGTGTTCACGGAGTTCGCCGGCCGGCGCCGGGCCGGCCTGGTCGTCGACCGCAGCATATTGCCGCGTCGGCCGCAGGCGGGCCCGCCGCTCGCGGAACGTCCGCCGCCGACCCGGGCATTGATCACGCACTCGATACCCGCACCCGGGATCCATCGCGACGCCAAGGTAAATCGCCGGGGAAACCCCGGGCAAGGGATGCCGGTACGGACACCGTGCCGAGCACCGGTTGTCCCGCCGACAGGACAACGATGAGCTCGACCGATGGCCGGCGCGGGACCGGGTACGGGATCATGCCGAACCGAATCGCCGCGCCGGTGGCCCGTCATTGCCATCGCATCTGCGGAGATTTATGGTGACGATCGGGAGGAGCGCCCAGTGGTTTCCGGGTGCGTCGAACAATCATGTGTTGAAGGGGATTTCCTTGCTTAAGTCGCAACGGCTTGCGGTGCTGCCCATCGACTCGTACGACCTGGATTCCGAGCTGTCCGTCGTGGACCGCCACGAATACGGCGGCGAATATGATGCCTTCACCTTCGGGTCGTGGTCGGGCCATGTACTGGCCAACGGCAGCGGCGCCGATTCCGACACCGCCTTCCGCCCCCACGACGGCCGACTGACCCTCACCGAACTGGGCCGGCAGCTGCCGGGCATCATGTCCCTGGTCACCGACAATTTTCCGCTGGACCGGTTGCAGTGGGTGCGCATCTTCAGCCTGCGCGACGGAATCATCCTCCCGCACGTGGACTTTCTCGAATTCGCCGAGCCGGGCACCAGGTTGCAGATTCCCTTGCGCACGAGCGAGGAATCCCTGCATTCCGAGAACGAGTTCGTCTATCACATCCGTCGCGGCGAGGTGTGGAAGATACACACGACCGACCCGCATGCCGCGCGCAGTTCCTCGGGGACTGCCCGGCTCTCCCTGTGTCTCGACTTCTCGGACGCCGAAGAGCCCATCGCGATCCGCAACGACATTCCCGCGACCGAGCCGATCCGCATCATGGACCGGCCCGAGGCGACCGAGGCGGAACTCGAGGAACTCATCGACTCCGGGCGGAACATGACGCCGGCGACCATGCGGGCGGACTTCCGTCGATTCGCCGAGCTGCACTTCGAGCGGCGCGCGCACATCACCGCCGCGTTCGACTGGTACCTGGCGGCCGTGCGACGCACCGGGAACCCCGACATGGTCGCGACCGCCCAGGCCTTCCGCACGTACTGCATCGAGAAGCGGGTCGACGGGGAGGCGTTCGACTGGTGAGGGGCCGCGGCCGGCCAGCGGACCGCGGATCCGGGCCGGGCCCGGCGAGCCGGCTCGCGCCGTCCGGCCGAGCGCGCCGGCTCGTCCGACACCCGCCCGCGCACCCGCACGGCGGCACCCGCGCGCGTCGGCCCGGCGGTTCGGCCGGTAGCGAGTGGTGTGACCGCCGGGCCCATGGCGGAGTCACGTCGTCGCGCACCGTCCCCGGGAGCACGTGGTGCCCCCGTGTGACCGATGCGACCTGCCGGCGCGGTTCCAGCCGGCCGCCCTGCCGTTGCAGTGTCACGTCCCGGATCCACCCGTAACTCCCCCGGCCGGCGGGGAAGTTCGTCGAGCGACTCGAACGCCGTGCGCGCCTGGAGCGCGCCGCCCGCCACGGGTCGGATGTGGCCGAGGCGCATACTTCGTCGCCGTGCCACCGACCGGACGCACCTCTCGGACCACGATCCCGGACGCCGTCCGGCCGGGCCGCGCCGCAGGCGCCGCAACGGCGCCCACCGCGCGCCGAGTTCCCTCCGTGATACGGAGGTTGACGCAGGTCGAGGATCGGCGCGAGGGCGCTCCCGACCTGGTCGTCGGCCCGGACTCGAGCCGGCCCGCCGGCCGCACGCCGCCCGCCCGGCGTTCGTCCCGGCCGGCCCGCCCGTCGAGTCCCGGGCCGCATACGTTCCGCTCGTGTGCCACCACGGCCGAGCCGCGCCGTCGGTCGGCCGACGGCCCGCCGCACGTGAGCGACGCGCCATCGGCCGGTGCGGCTGGGATCAGCGCTTCGCGGTGCCTTCACGCAGACGGTCGATCATGTGCCGAGTCGTCTCGATCGGGCTCTCCTGGGAAAGCTCTCGGGAACTCGGCGGCAGCGCCTCGTTGAGGGCCGCCACCTGGTCGCTCCACTCGTCCTGCCCGGCGAAGGGAATCGTCTCGCCCTCCTGGTAGGCGGGGAACGGGCGGTAGTTGTTCAGGCCGGTGGTGTCGGCGCCGCGGACCAGCAGCGGGTCGAGGTAGAGCCCGTCACTGTGGATGCGCGTGGTCGTCGAGATGTAGCCGATGTCGAGGCCGCAACGGCGCTTGGCGGAGGTGTTCGGCTCCGAGCAGTGCAGCAGATGGGGGTGATGGATCGAGACGTCGCCCGGCTGGAGTTCGATGTCCACGATGCCGCGGTCGTCCGCCCACTCCCGTACGAGCGCCTCGTCGGCGGCGGAGAACAGCATGTTGGGCTTGTCCGTGCGGACCGACGGTTTGTGCAGCGGCAGTTCGTGGCTGCCGGGGATCATCCGCAGGCAGCCGTTCTCTGTCGTGCTCTCGTCGACGGCCAGCCACACCGTCAGCGCGTTCATCGGGGTCAGCGTCCAGTAGGCGCCGTCCTGGTGCCACAACACCGGGTGTCCGGTGTGCGGGGGCTTGCAGATGTAGTGGGCGGTGAAGCATGCCACATCCGGGCCGAGGAAGAACTCCGCGATGTCCACCAGACGGGGGTCCGAGACCAGACGCGCCCAGAAGGCGTCGTTGCGGATCAGCGGGTGGTGGAAGTGCTCGGGACGCAGATCCGGGTACTTACGGGTGAGCCAGTCGACGTGGGCGCGCGCCTCGGCCACGACATCCGGTGGCACGACGTTACGGATGATGGAGAAGCCCTGCTCCGCGAATTCCGCCGCGGCCTTCTCCAGAACGCCATCGCCAATTGTGTTCATGCGTCTGCTCCTACTCAGCTGTCAGGTATTGCTTGCCGTGTGGAACGAGTTCGTGGAGCCGCCGCGGGGTAACGTCGGCCGGCTCCCGGAGTTCGGCCCCGGACACGTAGAGGTGGTCGAACCGGGGTGTCGACGCGACATCGCCCCCTGATGCGCAGCCGGTTTCGGCCGGGCAGCCGGCGCGCGACACGGTGCTACTCCCGGTAGACGCGAATTCGGTGGCTCGTCTGCGAATACGGATCGACGCTCACGCCCGACAACGATCCGTGGGGCCGTTCACGCCGGCCAATCGCAGCAGCACGCCCCGGGCCTTTTCGCGGTTCCCCGGCAATCCAATACTCTGTCCGCCGGGCCGGAGGGTGTCAATCGTCCCCGAGCGCGACGGCCGAGGAAGCCGACTGTCCCGTCGACGGGACACTTCCGGGCGCACCTCGGCCGACCCCGGACCACACGACGTTCTCGGCCTCGGGGAATTCCTCCCGGGCAACCCGGCGCGCGGGCGAGGCGCTGCCGCGACTTCGACCTCGGATGTATTGCGTGGGCCGCCGACATGGCAACATTTGAGCGCCCGTATCGGGTGCTGGTCGACGCGGGCCACCAACGCCGGCTGATTCGGGTCCGCCGCTGTGCGAGCCGTGGCTCCACAACAGCCCGCACGGAGCACTGCCTTGCCTGGCCGGCATCGGCTCGGGCCGAGTTGTCCGGCGGATGAGGATGACGCGACCATGGCCAGACAACCGGTACGGACCCGATTGAGCATTACCGATTTACCCGCGTCGGTCGACGATCCCGCGCCCACATCCATGACGTTGCTCAACGAGCCGGCCGGAAGATATCCGGAAGCCGTCTCGTTCTCGACGGGCCGCCCATTCGAGGGCTGCTACGACGTCGAGGATCTGCCGCGTCATCTCCGGGCGTTCAGAGACTATCTCACAAAGGAGATCGGTCCACCGCCGGAGCAGGTGCGCCGCACGTTTTTCCAATACGGCCGCACAAAAGGATTCATCGAGGACCCGGAGGCGCAGATAGCGGCGGAAAGTGGCCGGCCGAGGTCGCGCGTCCCTGAGGCCGGCGCGGCCGGGTCGGGTGCGGCTCGGCGGGGTCGCGTACTCGTCCGGGTGGCCCTCGAACCCGAAACGTTCGAGGGCCGCCCGGACGGGTCGGCGGTCAGCTCCTCACAGGCGCACCGGAAGTGCGTCGAGCAGCCGGGCACCGCCGGGGCTGACTTCGGTGTACCTCAAGTCGGCCCGGTCGACCGTGATTTCCAGGCTGTCGCGCCGGAGCAACAGGTGATCGAGGGCTATCTCGCCTTCGAGGTTGGCCAGCGCCGCGCCGGGGCAGTAGTGCGGTCCCGCACCGAACGCGAGATGGCTTTCCCCACGCGGCAACACCCGCTCCACATCGCACCGTTCGGGCTCGGGGAAGACGCGTGGGTCGTAATTGGCGGACAACAGGGAGCTGGTCAGCGCTTCGCCCTTGCAGATCGGGAAGCCGGCGAACTCCATGTCCTCGGTCGCGTACCGCGGTCCGGCGGTCGGGACGGGGTTCGCCACGCGCATCAACTCGTCGATCGCGTGCGGCAACGCGTCCGGCCTGGCGCGCAGCAGGGCCAGTTGATCCGGGTTGTCGAAGAGGGCGAGCACCGCGTTCGGAATGAAGTGGGACGTGGAGTGGTGCCCGTTGTTCACCACCAAAAGCACCGCCGAGATGATCTCGGCTTCGGTGAGCCGGTCCCCGTCCTCGTCGCGCGAGTGCACCAGGGCGGAGATCATGTCGTCCCTGGGCTCGGCCCGGCGCCGCTCGATGAGCTTCTTGGTGTACTCGAAGATGCCTCGGGCGCTCGTCTCGAGGTCGCCGCCGTTGCCGGCGTCGGCGTATTCGGTCATCCACTTCCGGATCTGCGGCTGATCGGCCTCGTCGATGCCGATGAGTTCGCAGATGACGGTGCCGGTCAACGGCGAGGAGTACTCCTCGATGAGGTCGCCGGATCCCTTGCGGGCCAGCGTCTCGATGAGCCGGGCGGAGATCGCTTCGATGCGGGGCCGCATCTCCTTGATCCGCCGGGCGGTGAACGCGGGCGTCACCAGGCGACGCTGTCGAGCGTGCGCCTCGCCGTCCAGGATCATCATGTTGGCCGCGACGTAGTCCCGGAACTCGTCCGGCAGATCGAGCGTCTCGACCATCAGGTCCACCACGCTCGGCCCGCGATGGCCGGGCACGTTGCTGTAGGCCACGACGAGCCGCGGATCGCTCAGCGCCGCCTTCGTCTCCTCGTTGCGCGTGATCAGCCAAACCGGAGGCCCACCGGGAAACCCGACGCGAACGAGCGGAGACTTCTCCCGCAGGCGCGCGTACGCGCCGATGGGGTCGTCCGTGAATTCTCGATTCGTCAGGGTAACGATCGGCTCAGCCATATCTTCGTCTCCTCGACATGCGTGGCGAACGGTCGCCCGGGCGGTATCCGATGCCGTTGTCGCCGAGCAGGCAAGTGCGGTGGCGTTCGAAGCATTTGCCGCGTGGCCGGCGAAACCCGTGCGGCCGGCGGCGACGAAGCTCGTCCCGGCGGCGGGACAATTTTCCGCCAACGCCGCGGACGCGAGTAGGGGTGACGCCAGTTTTCGACACCTCTCGGCCATGGCCGGCGGGTGTGCGGGTGGCTCTCGGTATCCCGCTCGCCCCGCGCGGGCCGTCCGGGCCGGCCACCGACGCCGGTTCGTCCGCGATATCACCACGTCATCCCGCGGCACATCGACGAGTTGGCCCGCTCCGGAACGCCCATGACAAACTCTGCCAATGCAGATCGGGATGCTGGGTCCATTCGAGGTTCGCACGGACACCGGCGATTTGGTCGATGTGCCGGGTGCGCGGCTGCGCGGATTGCTGGTCGCCCTGGCGCTCAGGCCGGGTCATCTGGTTCCGAAGGCGTCGCTCGTCGACTGGATCTGGGGGGAGTGGCCGCCTCCCGGCGCGACGAACGCCCTGCAGCGCCTGGTCTCCCGGCTGCGCAAGGCACTGCCGGACGGGGTGGTCGAGGGGCGCACGGACGGCTACCGGTTGACGGTGGAACCCGACGCCGTCGACGCCGTGCGATTCGAACGCCTCGTCAAGGGCCCGGCCCACGCCGACGACGCCGCCGCGCGGGTGCGGCTGTTGCGCGAGGCCCTGGAGTTGTGGCGGGGCGCGGCCATGCAGGACGTCGGTCTGCGCGACAGTGCCGCGTTCGACGCCGCGGTCCAGCGGCTCGAGGGGTTGCGCCTGACCGCCACCGAGGAGCGGATCGACGCGGAGATCACACTCGGGCGGGGTACGAAGATGGTCACCGAGCTGACCGATCTGGTGGCCGCACACCCGCTGCGGGAGCGGCTGGTCGCCGCGCTGATGCGCGCCCTGGTCGCGGCCGGTCGCGACAGCGAGGCACTGCTGGTGTACCAGCGCGCCAGGGAGGCCCTGGCCGACGCGCTGGGCGTCGACCCCTCACCGGAGTTGGCCGCGTTGCATGTCGCGCTGCTGCGGGGCGAACTGGGGCGGCGCGAGGAGAGCCACAAGAGCAACCTGCGCGCCGAGTTGACCACCTTCGTCGGCAGGGGCGCCGATGTCGCCGCGGTCCGCGAACTCGTCGCCGAGCACCGGCTCACCACCTTGATCGGGCCGGGCGGCTCGGGCAAGACCCGGTTGGCCACCGAGACCGCGCGCACGCTGCTCGGCGACCTGCCCGACGGGGCCCGGTTGGTGGAGCTCGCCGCCATCGGCGCGGACGGCGACGTGGCGCAGGCCGCGCTCGCCGCGCTGGGCCTGCGCGACGCGCTGCTCGGCGGGTCCCCGAACGCGGAGCTGACGGACCGGCTGATCGCCGCGATCCGCGAGCGGGAGGCGCTGCTGATCCTGGACAACTGCGAGCATGTGATCGAGTCGGCGGCGGTGTTCGCCCACCGGGTGCTCGGGGAGTGCCGGGGGTTGCGGATCCTGGCGACCAGTCGGGAACCGCTGGGCATCACCGGGGAGGCGCTGTGGCCGGTCGAGCCGCTGGCCCTGCCGCAGGGGAACGCGGGCCCGCGCGAGATCGCGCTCGCCCCCGCCGTCCAGCTGCTGCGCGACCGGGCCGGGGCAGTGCGCCCGGATCTGGCGATCGACGCGCACACGTTGGCGACGATGGCGCGCGTGTGCCGGGCGCTGGACGGGATGCCGCTGGCGATCGAACTGGCCGCGGCCCGCTTGCGCACGATGTCCATCGATCAGCTCGCCACCCGGCTCGACGACCGGTTCCGGCTGCTGACCGGCGGCAGCCGGACCGCGCTGCCGCGGCACAAGACGCTGCGCGCGGTGGTCGACTGGAGCTGGGAACTGCTCACCGGCGCCGAGCGGATGGTGCTGCGCAGGCTCTCGGTGTTCGCCGGCGGGGCGAGCCTGGAAGCGGCCGAACGGGTCTGCGCGGGTGATGCGGTCGGGCAGGAGCAGGTGCTCGAACTGCTCACCGCGCTGACCGAGAAGTCGCTGCTGCTCGCCGACGGCGCCGGCGCCCCGCGCTATCGGATGAGCGGAACGATCAAGGAGTACGCCGGGCACCGGCTCGCCGAGGCCGGGCAGACGGACCTGACCCGCCGGGCGCATCTCGCGTACTTCACCGAACTCGCCGAGACCGCGGAGCCGCATCTGCGCCGTGCCGAGCAGTTGGACTGGCTCGCCACGCTCGGGGCCGAGCACGACAACATCGGTTCGGCGATGCGCGGCGCGCTCGCGGCGGGCGAGGCGCAGGCCGCGATGCGGCTCGCGGCGGGCGCCGGCTGGTACTGGTGGCTGGGCGGGCACAAGGCCGAGGGCATGGAGCTGATCACCGCGGCCACCCGCACGCCCGGCGAGGTGACCGACGAGGCCCGGGCCACGGTGTACGCCCTGGTCGTGATGTTCGTCAGCTCCGGGCGCAGTGGCGACGAGCACCAGGCCGCGGAGTGGATCCACAAGGCGTACCGATTCAGCCTGCGCGGCCGGAGCCGGCATCCGGTGCTCGGGTTCGTCGCCCCGCTGGAACGTATGTTGCAGGCGCCCGACGCGTTCCTGCCCGCGTTCGAGCCCCTGCTCGACGACGAGGACCCCTGGGTGCGCGCACTGGCCCGGCTGCACCTGGGCAAGATGCGCATCATGCTCGGCCAGGACGGGCGGGACGTGGACGCGTACCTGGAGATGGCGCTCGCCGAATTCCGGGCGCTCGGCGAGCGGTTCGGGATCTCGTTCGCGCTGCGCGAGCTGGCGGACCGGATCGCGGTGCGCGGCGAGTTCGCCGGTGCGTGTGAGTACTACGAGCAGGCGATCGCGGTGGTGACCGAGGTGGGCGCCATCGAGGACGTCATTCCGTTGCGGTCGCGGCAGGCGCAGCTGTACTGGCTGTTGGGCGATCCGGAGGCCAGCCGGGCGGCCGTCGCCGAGGCGCAGCGCTGCGCGGAGCGGGTCACCTGGTCGGACGCGCTGGCCGAACTGGCCCTGGCGAAGGCGGAACTCGCCCGGTGGGGCGGCGATGCCGAGGAGGCGCGCCGGCAACTCGGTGTCGCGACGGCCATGTTGGGCGACGAAGCGGAGCGGGCCAACATCCGCGCGGTGACCCACGACCTGCTCGGCTATCTCGCCGACGACCTCGACGAGGCGCGGGGGCATCGCGCGGCGGCCTGCGCGGCGGCGGCCGAGGCGGGGCACGCGCCGCTGATCGCGCAGGTGCTCGTCGGGGTCGCGGATCTGGCCCTGCGGCGCGAGGAGTACGAGCAGGCCGCGCGGTTGCTCGCGGCGAGCGCGGGCGTGCGCGGCCTGCAGGACCGGTCCCACCCGGATGTGGCTCGGATCGAGCAGACCGCGCGGCGCCGCCTCGGCGACGCGCGGTTCGCCGAGGCGGCTCGGGAGGGGACACGGATCGGCTGGCCTCAGCTGATCGCGGTCACGCTCGCTTCTTGAACGTGGAGACCGACCACACGTACCCGACGAGGGCGAGCCCGACGCACCAGGCGACGGCCGCCACCGCCTTGCCGTGCGAGACGTCGTCCGCCAGCAGCCCGCGCAACGTCTCGATGATCGGGGTGAAGGGCTGGTACTGGGCGAACTGCTTGACGCCGGCGCCCATCGTGTCCGCGGGCACGATCGCGCTGCTCAGGAAGGGCAGCATGATCAGCGGCACGGTGCCCAGACCCGCCGACTCCACACTCTTGGCGGCCAGGCCCATGCCCACGGTGAGCCAGCTGGCCCCGAAGCACAGCAGCACGACGAGACCGAACACGCCGACCCAGTCGAGGGCGCTCGCGGACGGGTCGAAGCCCATCGCGAAGGCGACCCCGATGATCGCCCCGATGGCGAACAGGCAGCGCACCGTGGTGACGATGACGTGCCCGGTCAGTACCGCACCGCGGGATATGTCCATGGTCTTGAATCGATTGATGATGCCCTTGGTCATGTCGTCGTTCACGGCCGTCGCGGTGGACCCAAGGCCGTAGCTGACGGCCATCACGAGCATCCCCGGCGTCGCGTAGTCGATGTAGGGCACGCCGACGTCGAAGCCGCCGCCGAGCACCTTGACGAACATCAGCATGAGCACGATCGGGAACAGGATCGCGTTGAACAACACGAGCGGGCTGCGCACGGTGTGCTTCAGGTTGCGGCGCAACATGATCATCGAATCGGCCATGGCCGTGGTAACGCTGCTCATTCCGCCGTCGCCTCCGTGCTCGTGCGCCCGGTCAGGGCGAGGAAGACATCGTCCAGGTCCGGGGTGTGGACGGAGAACTCCTGGGCGTTGATCCGGTGTTCGTCGAGCCGGTCCAACAGGGCCCGCAGCGACTTGGATTCACCGTCGCTGGGCACCCGCAGGGTGAACTCCTGGTCGCCCTTCGTGGCGCCCGGCAACACCCGTGCCGCCGTGTCGAATTCCTCGGGCTCGGCGAAACGGAGCCGGACGTGGGTACCGGGGATCCGACGCTTGAGCTCCTCGGGGGTGCCCTGGGCGACCAGGTGGCCCTGGTCGAGCACCACGAGCTGGTCCGCGAGCTGGTCGGCTTCGTCGAGGTACTGGGTGGTCAGGAAGATCGTGGTGCCCTCGGCCACCAGCTCGCGGACGATCGCCCACATCGTGCGCCTGCTGCGCACGTCGAGGCCCGTGGTCGGCTCGTCCAGGAAGATCACCTGCGGGTTGCCGACCAGCGTCATCGCCAGGTCCAGCTTGCGGCGCATACCGCCGGAGTAGGTCGACGCGTACTTGTCCGCCGACTCCACCAGGTCGAACCGCTCCAGGAGCCGGGCGACCAACCGGTCACCACCACGCACCCGCCTGAGGTCGGCCATCAGCTGCAGGTTCTCCCGGCCCGACAGCAGCTCGTCCACCGCGGCGAACTGGCCGGTCACGCCGATGGCCGCGCGCACCTGCTTGGTCTGGGTCGCCACGTCGTGTCCGGCCACGCGCACCGTCCCGGCGTCGGCTTTCAGCAAGGTCGCCAGGATGTTCACCGCGGTCGTCTTGCCCGCCCCGTTCGGGCCGAGCATGGAGAAGACCGATCCTGCGGCCACATCGAAGTCGATGCCGTCGAGCACGACTTTGTCGCCGTACTTCTTGCGCAGTCCGGAAACTGCAATCGCGGAACTCTTCATGCCTTCACTCTCCTCACCGGGCCTGACACCGGTCTGTCACGGTCCGCACCGGATCTGACACCGGCCTGTCGCGCTTCTGACACCGCGTTCCGACACATCGCCGCTGGTCGGGGGCACCTCACCGGAAGAGGGCGTCCGCCGAGGCGGACGCCCTCTCACCACCGCGGCCCGAACACCCGGCGGATCCACCCGGTGACCGCTAGCGATCGCGGGCGGATGCCGTCTCGATCACCTCCAGCACCTCCCGGCCACGATCGACCAGGTACATGTGATCGCCCGGGAACTCCGTGTAGCCGAATTCACCCGTGGTCGCGTCCCGCCACTGCCGAGCCTCCGCCGCGGTGACCAGGCCGTCGTGGTCGCCGCGCAGCGAGGTGATCGGCACCGATACGGGTTCGTCGGTGCTCGGTACGTAGTTCTCGTGCATCTCGCAGTCGGCCTGCAGCACCGGCAGGATCAGTTCACGCATCTCCGGGTGATCCAGCGCCTCGTGCCTGAACCCGGCGAACTCCTCGACCCGGGCCAGGAATTCCTCGTCCTGGAGCCCGGTGGCCCGGCGCTCGCGCCGGGTCCACGGCCCCGGCGAACCGCTGACGACCAGCCGCTCGACGGGTATCTCGCGCGCGCTCAGCAGGTGCACCAGCTCGTACGCGAGCACCGCGCCCAGGCTGTGCCCGAACAGCACGGTCCGCGTCCCCGCGCCGAGCTCCGCAACGATGTCGTCGATCGAGTTCTTGGCCGCCTCGACCACGTTCCGGTACGGCGTCTCCATGATCCGCCGCTCCCGGCCGGGCAGTTCGACCGAGAGCACCCGCCACCGGCCGGCGGACAGATCCCGCCACGGGTGGAAGAACGAAGGTCCTGCTCCGGCGAACGGCACGCACAACAGCGCGGTCCGTTCCCGGTCTGCCGCGGACTTGCCGGGTGTTGTCACCCCGACCAACCCCAATCATCCATTCGATGGTCCGTTGCGTGAGGGTCGATCCCCGTCACTCCCGCTCCGCCAGCTTGCGGACGATGACGTTCATGATCTGGGCCGCGGGTTTGGGCATGTGCAGGTCGTGGTGCGTGGCGTCCAGGTCGTACGACTCGATGGCGCCGAGCACGTGCCGGCGCCAGTCGGGCCCGTACGACACACCCTCGTCCTTGTCCAACTTCGCGTTGAAGTACAGCAGATCACCGCGGTAGACCGGCGATTCGAAGACACCCATCGTGGCCAGGTTGTTGGCGCCCACCCGCGACATGTTCTCCAGGAAGCTGTCCATGTTGGCGGTGTTCATGAACTGGCCGAAGACTTCCTCGATATCCGCCCGGTACATCACCGGCCCCCGGTTGGCCACTTCCCGGAACCCGTTCCCCGGAAGGGAGTTCGCCGGTTGCGAGTCCAGGACGGCGACGAAGGCGATCTCGTGCCCGCGGCGGTCCAGCGCGTCCGCGACGGCGTGCGAGATCGGGCCGCCGAAGGACCAGCCGATCAGATGGTAGGGCCCTTCCGGCTGAACCTTGAGGATCTGGGCGATGTAGTCCTCGACCATCTCCTCGATGGACCCGGCCACCGGTTCCGTGCCGTTGGAGCCGCGGGACTGCAGGGAGTAGGCGGGCCGGTCCAGGTAGGGCGCGAAGGTGAAGAACGCCCAGCCGAGGCCGCCCCCGCCGTGGAAGAACCACACCGGCGGCTTGCCCGTACCCGGGTCCCGGTTCAACGGCAGCACCACGTCGAACGCGTCGACATGCTCGTCGGGAATGCCGCCGACGAGCACCAGCGCGCCCAACTCGGCCACCGTCGGGTACTGGATGATCGTCCGCAGCGGCATGTCCACGCCGAAATGCTTGCGGATGCGCGCGCTGAGCCGGGTGGCCAGGAGCGAATGCCCGCCGAGCACGAAGAAGTTGTCCTCGATGCCGACCCGATCCAGGCCGAGCAGCTCGGCGAAGAAGGAACACAGCTTCTCTTCATGGGCGTTGCGCGGCTCCCCGCCGCGCACGACGGTGCCCGTGCGCTCCGCCGGCAGCGCCCGCCGGTCCAGCTTGCCGCCCGCGGTCAACGGAAACTCCGAGAGCGGCACCAGCACGGCCGGGACCATGTAGTCCGGCAGGCGCTCGCGCAGGTACTCGGGCAGCTCGGCCAGCAGCGGCTCGATCGCCTTGGCCAGAGCGGGGCTGTTCGCCCGGGTCCGCCCGGCCGGCGCGCCGGGCACGAACCCGCCGGAGACGGCCCGCTGTTCGGGCAGCAGCACCGCGTCGAAGCCGTGGGCGGCCTGGCCCGACCAGGTGAGCACCACGTCCCGGCCCTGCTGCCGGGCCCATCCGGCGAGCTCCTCCGGGTCGAGCGGCCCACGCGAGGGCCCGGCCTTGCCCAACACACCGGTGGAGGTCGCCGCGGTGGCCTCCGCCACGAGGCGTGCGTTGGGTATCCCGCTCACCCGTACCGGTGTGCCGCCCGCGCGGTCCACGACACCGGCCAGGCCGGCCAGGTCGGACACCTCGCGGCCCCACGGCACCGCCGGCACGCCGGCCAGGTCGAGCACGTCGGCCGGTTCCTTGTGCAGGACGACTTCGTAGCGGTGCCGGGTCAGCTCGTTGTGCGCCCGACCGGGCTTCAACCGGATGTCCACCCCGACCGAACGGTCCGCCGCCCACTCCGCGAACCACTCTGGAGCGACCACCAACTCCCGCTCGGCGAGCAGCGCCTGCTCCACCGACGCGCGTACCTCCTCGCGCGAGGCCTGCGGCTGCGCCGCACGCTCCACCGCGGTCAGCAACAGCCGCAGCGTCGTGGCGTTGCGGACGTCGCCGACGATCAACCGCCCGCCCGGCGCGAGGAGTTCCACGGCCCGACCCAGCACCCGGTCCAGGTATTCGACGCTCGGGAAGTACTGCGCCACCGAGTTGAGGACGACGGTGTCGAAGCCGCCTCGGGGCAGTCCGGAGACGTCGTCGGCCGGCTGCACGCTCAGCCGCACCCGGTCGCCGTGGCCGGCCCGCTCCACCTGCGCCCGGACCCGCTCCACCACCGTGGCCGAGAGGTCGGTGCCCCAGTACTCCTCGACCTCGCCGACGATCCTCGCGAGCAGCAGACCGGAACCCACACCGATCTCCAACACCCGCCGCGGCGCGAACCGCAACACCTGCGCCACCGCCGCATCCCGCCACTCCCGCAACTGCTCCGGCGGAATCGGCTCGCCGTCGTACGCCGACTTCCACAGCCGGAAGTCCTCGCCCCACGCCTCGTCGGCGGATTCGGCGTCACCCGCGTCGGCGATCCGGCGCCACTCGTCCACGTGCGCGTCGACATCGGCCACCACGGCATTCGGATCGGGCACCACATACGCCACCAGGCGCTTGTCGCCCTTCTGGTCCTCGCGCACCACGACCGCGGCCTGCGCCACGCCGGAATGCCCGGCGAGCACCTGCTCGATCTCGCCCAACTCGATCCGGAATCCGCGGACCTTGACCTGGAAGTCGGACCGGCCGAGGTACTCGACCTGGCCCTCCTTGTCCAACCGCACCAGGTCCCCGGTGCGGTACATCCGCGCCCCGGCGGGGCCGAACGGGCAGGCCACGAACCGGTTTGCGGTCAGCGCGGGCTGCCCGAGGTAGCCCCGCGCCAGCCCGGCACCGGCGACGTACAACTCACCGGCCACCCCCGGCGGGACCGGGCGCAGCGCCGCGTCGAGGATGTACACCTGCGTGTTCCAGATCGGCGCGCCGATCGGCACCCGATCCAGGCCCGGTGCGTGCTGCCAGGCGGTGACCTCGACCGTCGCCTCGGTGGGGCCGTACAGGTTGTACACGGCGCAGTCGGGAAAGAAGCCGACGGTCTTGTTGGCCAGCTCGGGCGGGAACACCTCGGCCGCGATCTCGAGCCGGCGCAGCGTGTCGCACTGCTTCGCGGCGGGTTCGGCGATGAACGCCGCCAGCAGGGAGGGCACGAGGAAGACGCTGGTCACCCGCTCGCGCCGGATCACCTCGGCCAGGTAGACGGGGTCCCGGGGCCCGTCCGGGCGGGCGATCACCGTGGCGCCGCCGATCTGCAGCAACGCGAACAGCTCCGGCATCGACGCGTCGAAACTCGCCGACGAACTCAACAACACCCGGTCCTCGGCGGTGTCCTCGAAGTGCGCCAGGCCCCAGGCCAGTCGGTTCATGATCGACCGGTGCGTCACCTGCACGCCCTTGGGGCCGCCCGTGGAACCCGAGGTGTAGATGACGTACGCGGCATTGTCCGGCGAGAGCACCCGCTCCGGGTTCGTCGACGGGTACGCGGAGACGTCGGGCAGGTCCTCGTCGAGCACCAGCAGCGGCTCGGCGCTGTCGAGCATGTGCCGTACCCGGTCCTCGGGCAGCTCGGTGTCGATCGGCAGGTAGGCCGCACCGGCCTTGATCACCGCGTAGATCGCCACCACCAGGTCCACCGAACGCGGGATCCGCACGCCGACCAACTGCTCGGCGCCGGCGCCCTGTTCGATCAGCCAGTGCGCCAATCGGTTGGCCCGCCGGTCGAGTTCCCGGTAGGTCAGCGTCTCCTGCTCGCCGATCAGCGCGATCCGGTCGGGGTCGCGCGCCACCTGCGCCTCGAACGCGCCCGGCAGGGTGTCCGCGGCCACCGGATGTGCGGTGTCGTTGACCCCGCGCAACAACCGGTCCCGCTCGTCCTCCGACAACACCTCGACCGCGCCGACCGGCGCCTGCGGGTCGGCGACCAACTGCTCCAGCACACGCGCGAACCGAGCGGCGATGGCCTCGGCCGTCTCCCGGTCGAACAGCTGGGTCGCGTACTGGAGGTCGCCGCGCAGCGCCCCCGAGTCGTCCGTACCGAAGAACAGGATCAGGTCGGCCACCGAGGTCTGCGTGAGGTACTGCTCGAACTCCACCTTGAGTCCGGGGAGTTCGAAGTCCTGTCGCTCGAAGTTCTGCCAGGCGAGCATCACCTGGAACAGCGGCTGGTATGCCGTGGAGCGGTCCGGGTTGATCAACTCGACCAGCGTCTCGAACGGTACGTCCTGGTGCTCGTAGGCGGTCAGCGCCTTCTCCCGCACCCGGGCCAGCAGGTCGGTGAACGACGGGTCGCCGGAGAGGTCCACCCGCAACACCTGGGTGTTGACGAAGAACCCGACCAGGTCGGCCAGCGCCTCGTCGGTGCGCCCGGCGATCGGACCGCCGATGGTCACATCGTCCCCGCCGCCCAGCTTGCTCAGCAGCACGCCCAGCGCGGCCTGCAGGACCATCGCGGTGGTCATCCCGCGCTCGTCGGCCAACCGCTGCACCCCGGCCGCCACCTTCGGCTCCACCACGAGGTCGACCACGTCGCCCTGCGAATTACGTTTCGCGGGTCGCGGGCGGTCCAGCGGCAGGTTCAGCGGCTGCGGCACCTCGGCCAGTTCCGCGCGCCAGTACTCGGCCTGCGCCGCGATCAGACTCCCCGGGTCGGCCAGGTCGCCGAGCAACTCGCGCTGCCACATCGCGTAGTCCTTGTACTGCACGGGCAACGGCGCCCACCCCGGCTCCCGACCCTCCCGGCGGGCGGTGTAGGCGGCGGCCAGGTCCCGGGCCATCGGCGCGCCGGACGCGCCGTCCGAGGCGATGTGGTGGACCAGCAGGACCAGTACGTGTTCCTCCGGCGAGCAGCGGAACAGGCTTGCCCGGAAGGGGAGTTCGGCCGACAGGTCGAACCGGTGCGCGATGAACCCGTCGACCGCCGCGGCCAGGTCCTCGGGCGCCACCTCGACCAAGGGCACCGGCACCGACGCCTGCGCCGACGGCAGGATCCGCGGCTGGGGCTCGCCGTCGTCGTCCGGGACGTATGTGGTCCGTAGGATCTCGTGCCGGTCGACCACATCGCGGATCGCCGCCACGAGCGCGTCCCGGTCCAGTGTTCCGGTCAGCCGGAGCGCCGGGGAGATGTTGTAGGTCTCCGCCCCTCCCTCCAGTTGATGCGTGAGCCACATGCGGCGCTGTGCGAACGAAAGCGGAATCACCGGTTTTGCTCCTCTGCGTTCATCCTGCGGAGAGTGGGGCGAAGGGGAACGGCCGACTCCTCCGACCACGAGGCGAGCCCGGCCACCGTCGGCAGGTCGAAGATCTTGCGGATGGGTATCTCGATCCCCAACTCGGCGCGGGCCCGGCTGATCAACCGGGTGGCAAGCAGGGAGTGTCCGCCGAGCGCGAAGAAGCCGTCGTCGATGCCGACCCGTTCCACCCCGATCACCTCGGCGAACAGCTTGGCCAAGCCCTCCTCGCGGGCGGTGCGCGGCGCCCGGAAGGGGGTGCTGGGGGTGAGGTCGGGAGCGGGCAGGGCCTTGTGGTCGAGCTTGCCGTTGGGCGACAGGGGCAGCCGGTCGAGCGGTACATAGGCGGCGGGGACCATGTACTCGGGCAGCCGCTCGGCCAGGTGGACCTGCAATTCGGCCGCGCCCGGGGCGCTCTCGCCGTCGGCCGGGACGAGGTAGGCGGCGAGGTAGCGGGTGTCGCCGGCCTGCCGGGTCACCACCGCGGCCTGGGCGATCTGCGGATGGGCGGTCAGCGCGGCCTCGACCTCGCCGGGTTCGACGCGGTAGCCGCGGATCTTGACCTGGGTGTCGATCCGGCCCAGGTGTTGCAACTCGCCCTCGGGAGTGAGCCGGGCGAGATCGCCGCTGCGGTACATGCGCGAGCCGGACGGCCCGTACGGGTCGGGGACGAAGCGCTCGGCGGTCATCCCGGCCTGGCGGTGGTAGCCGCGTCCGGCGCCGGCCAGATACAGCTCGCCGGGCGTGCCCTGGGGCAACAGGGTCAGGTCGGGGCCGAGGATGTAGGAGCGCACGCCGGGGAAGGGGCGGCCGATGGGCACCCCGTCGGCGTAGGGCCGGTCGGGGTCCAGGAGATGGCCGGTGGCGTAGAAGGTCTCGCTGGGACCGTAGCTGTTGATCACCCGGGCCTGCGGCCAACGCGCGCGTACCCGCTGCGCCAGCGCCGGGGTCAACACCTCCCCGGAGATGTTCAGTGCCGTGGGCCGGATGCGGTCGCCGAGTTGGTCGACCAGTTCGGCGAAGGCCGACGGCACCGAGCAGATCACGTCGACGTCCCAGGTGTCGCGCTCGACCAGCGCCAGCACGTCCCGGACGATCTCGACGCTGCCGCCCGTGGTGAGCGCGGAGAACAGCTCGAAGGTGGCGACGTCGAAGCCGATCGAGGCGGCGAGCAGTACCCGCCGGCCGGACCCCATGCCGGCGTGCGCGACCAGGGCGCCGACGGCGTTGACCACGGTGGCATGAGTGATGCCCACGCCCTTGGGCACGCCGGTGGAGCCGGAGGTGTAGACGATGGAGGCGAGGTTCCCGGGGCCGGCCGTCGGCCGGGCCGCGGCCACTGCGGCATCGGTGCCACCGGCCCGCAGGTCGAGGTCGTCGAGGACGAGGACGGGGATGTCCGTGGCGGGCAGGACGGTGCGGGTGTCGGCGTCGGTCAGGACCAGGTGGGGCCGGGCGCCGGGAAGGATGTACGGGAGCCGGGCGCCGGCGTAGGCGGGGTCGACGGGCAGGTAGGCCCCGCCCGCCTTGAGCACGCCCAGGAGGGCCACGGCCGCATTCACCGTGCGTGGCAGGACCACGCCGACCACGATCTCCGGGCCCACCCCGCGCCCGGCCAGCTCGACCGCGAGCCGCTCGGCGCGGGCGTCCAGTTCGGCGTACGTGAGCGACTCGCCGGCGGCGATCACCGCGACCGCGTCCGGGGTCCGCGCCACCTGTGCCTCGACGAGCCCGGTGAGCGTGGCGTCCCGGGGCGGGACCGCCGGGTCGGCGAAGTCGGCGAGGAGTCGGCCGCGTTCGGCCGGCTCCAGGATGTCGACCTGCGCGACCCGCAGCTCGGGGCCGGCCGCCAGCTGCCGCAGGATGCGGACCAGGCGGGCCGCGTACATCTCCACGGTGTCCCGGTCGAAGGCACTCGGCGCGTACTGGATGACGAGCTGGAGGTCCGGATCGGCCGCCGCCATCAGGCACAGCGGGTAGTGGTTGCCCGCGGACGGGCGCAGGCCGGTGTAGGCGATCCCGTCCGCAGCGTCCGTGGCGGCGCTGAGGCCCTCCCGGTCGATCGGGTACGACTCGAAGACGACCAGCGTGTCGAAGAGCGGCTGCAGGCCGACGGACTGTTGGATCTCCGCGAGCCCGTGGTAGTGGTGCTCGACCAGGCCGGCCTGCCGGCTCTGCAGCCGGGTGAGGACCTCGGCGACGGTGTCGCCGGGCGCGTATGCGACGCGTACGGGAAGGGTGTTGATGAACATCCCGACCATCGACTCGACATCCGTCACGGTGGGCGGGCGCCCGGAGACGGTGGTGCCGAACACCACGTCCTGGCGGCCGGTGAGCCGACCGAGCAGCAGCGCCCAGGCGCCCTGCACCAGGGTGTTGGCGGTGATGCCCAACTCGGCGGCCCGCCGGGTGAGTTCACGCGCCTCGTCGGGCGGGAGCACGATGTCGACCTGATCGCGACCCTCGTCGTCCGCGCCCGCCGCGTCGGGTGCAAGCAGGGTCGGCGCCTCGATCCCGTCGAGTTCGGCCGCCCATGCCCGGGCCGCCTCGTCCCGGTCCTGCCGGACGAGCCAGGTGAGGAACTCGCCGTAGTCGCGGGTCGCGGGCAGCCCGGCCGGATCGCCGTCGGCGGCGTAGAGCAGCAGCAGGTCCCGCATCAGCACTGGGGTGGACCAGCCGTCGAACAGCGCATGGTGCGTGGTCAGCACGAGTTCGGGCCGGTCGGGTTCGAGGACGGCGAGGGCCAGGCGGATCAGTGGTGGGGTGTCGGCGTGGAAGTGGGTGGCGCGGTCCTGTTCGAGGAATCGCTCGAAGGTGTCGGTGCGTTCCGCCTCGTCGGCCGCGGTCAGGTCCAGGTACCGCCAGGGCAGGGTCGCCGTCTC